>DASUNL010000055.1:0-2995 GCA_036277175.1 Pyrinomonadaceae bacterium
ACGCCGACATCCCGCACCTCGCCACGCCCATCATCACCGAGCCGAAGCGCGCGGCCAACGCCTTGAAGTGGGCCGTCGCCGAGATGGAGCGACGCTACAAGCAGCTCGCCGGTTGGGGCGTGCGCAACATCGACGGCTACAACGCCGAGGTCGAGCGCCGCAACAACGTGCTCGACTTCGACGACGACGGCAACCCACACAAGCCGCTCGCCTACATCGTCATCATCATTGACGAGCTGGCCGACCTGATGATGACTTGCGGCTCCGACGTCGAAGAGGCCATCACGCGCCTCGCGCAGATGGCGCGCGCCGTCGGCATCCACCTCGTCCTCGCCACGCAGCGCCCGTCCGTCGATGTCATCACCGGACTCATCAAAGCGAACTTCCCCTCGCGCATCGCCTTCCGCGTCTCGTCGAAAGTTGACTCGCGCACGATCATCGATGCCAACGGCGCGGAACAGCTTCTTGGTCGCGGCGACATGCTCTTTTTGCCGCCCGGCACGTCGCGCCTCGTGCGCGTCCACGGCGCGTATCTCGACGAGGCGGAAGTGGGCCGCGTCGTCGCGCACATCAAGGAGCAGGGCAAGCCCGTCTACGACGAGTCGATTACGCAGTCCGAAGAAGAGGCTTCGGGCCTCGACGACACGGGCGGCGAGCGCGACGAGTTGTTCGAGCAGGCGTTGCGCATCTGCTGCGAGATGAAGCGCGCCTCGACGAGCGTGTTGCAGAGACGTCTGCGCATCGGCTACGGACGCGCCGCCGCCATCCTCGACGCGATGGAACGCGAGGGCTTCATCGGTCAGGCCGACGGCGCGCGCCCGCGTCCCGTCTTAGGTCGCGCCTTCGAGACTCTTTCGCACTGGGACGACCTCGGTACGCAGGATGATGAGGGCTACTGAACGCGGGACACAGTTTCAGCAACTTTTCCACAGTTTCTGTGGAAAACCCTGTGGATAAATAGCTTTTCGGCGTTACAAGTTCCTGAAAAGTTTAGACTTCTAGCATTTTGCACACGTTCGCGGCACTCAACGGCCGCGCATCCCGAATTCATTACAAAGAGCGGCTTTGGACACGCGAAGCGGCCGCATGAAAACTCCTGTCTCGCTCGTTCTGCTCTGCACGCTCGCGGTCGCGGCCGCCACCTCCGCTTGCGTCAAATTGCCTCGCCGCGCGCGCGCCGAAACCGAGGCGGCGCAAAAGGACATCAGACGCGCGGAGTCGGGCGCGTCGCGTGTCAACTTAAACACGGCGACGCGCGCGGAGCTTGAGCGTCTGCCCGGCGTCGGCCCCTCGCTCGCCTCGCGCATCGTCGAGCACCGAGAACGCCACGGCCCTTTCCGCCGCCCCGAACACCTCATCGCCGTGCGCGGTTTCAGCGAGCGACGCTTCCGCACTTTGCGCGACCTCATCGAAGTTTAGAAACTCTCTCGTCAACGCCCGACCACCGACGATGCGCGGCCCCGACGAACTCGCCGAACTCAGGCGCGCCGCACGCGAGATTTTCGCAGAGGCGCTCGCCGACGCCGACGCCGCGCGCGCCGTCCGTCAATCTCTGCGACTCGAAGGCGCGCGTCTCTCAATCGCCGGAGACGTGTTCGACTTGGGCGACGCGCCCGCGCACGTCTCGGGCGATGCGGGCGCGCGTGTCTCGGGCGACGCGCGGGGGCGCGTCTACTCCGTTGCCTTCGGCAAGGCCGCGCACGCGATGGCCTCCGCGCTCGACTCCGTTCTCGGCGAACGTCTCGCGGGCGGCGTCCTTTCCGCGCCCGCCACCCAAGCGCACGCGACGCGCCTTGCGCGCTGGCAAACTTTCGCGGGCGGCCATCCCGTCCCGAACGAAGAGAGTTTGCTCGCGGCACGCGCGGCCTTCGAGCTTCTGGCGCGCGCCGACCGAGAAGGCGCGCTCGTCGTCTTCCTCGTCTCGGGCGGAGGCTCGGCGATGCTCGAAGCCCCCGCCGACGCGCGCCTGACGCTCGAAGACCTGCGCGACGCGAACCGCGCGCTCGTCGGGTGCGGCGCTTCGATTGCGGAGATTAACGCGGTGCGCCGCGCGCTCTCGTCGGTCAAGGGCGGACGCCTCGCCGCGCGCGCGCCGCACGCCGCGCAGTTGTCGCTCGTCGTCTCCGACGTGAACAAGGGCGAAGAGGCCAACGTCGCCTCGGGGCCGACCTACCCAGCGCCCGACGACGCGCGCGAAGCCGCCGAAGTTCTCGCACGCTACCGACTAGACGCTTTACTTCCACCGCGCATCGTCCGCGCCGTCGAAGGCGCACGCGCGCGCGCGACGCCGGACGACGCGACGGGCGCGCCGCGAAAGTATCAAGTGCTTCTCGACAACGAGCGCGCCGTCGAACGCGCTGCACGCTTGGCGCGCGAGCGCGGCTTCGCGGTCGAAGTGGCGCGCGACTTAGTCGAGCAGGACGTGTCGGAGGGCGCGCGCGCGCTCGTCGCGCGTCTCGTCGAGTTGCGCGCCCGCGAGCGTGACGCGCGCGGCGTGTGTCTCGTCTCCGGAGGCGAGTTCGCGTGCCCCGTGCGCGGCGCGGGCGTGGGCGGTCGCAACAGCGAGACGGCTCTGCGCTGCGCGTTAGAGATGGAGGGCGGGAATTTAAGGATGGTCGCGCTGTCGGCGGGGACGGACGGCGTGGACGGCAACAGCGCGGCGGCCGGCGCGTTCGCCGACGACATGACCGTCCGGCGCGCGCACGAGTTGGGACTCGACGCGAGGCGTTTTCTCGACGCGAGCGACGCTTACACCTTCTTTGACGCGCTCGGCGACGCGCTCGTGACCGGCCCTACGGGGACGAACGTCCGCGACCTTCGCATCATGCTCGCGTCATGAATAAGAGCTCAAAGGTCAGAGGACAGTTAAGAGACGCGCTGTTTCAAATGTCGGAGGCAAGTTGACAGAGTCGCGCTTGTTTCAGTGGCCTCTGGCCTCTGACCTCTGACCTCTTTCACTTGGCGCGGCCGAAGTCGTCTTCGAGGCGCGTGATGT
>DASUNL010000056.1:0-6265 GCA_036277175.1 Pyrinomonadaceae bacterium
GCCGAGGAAGTACGCCGACGCGAAGACCCGCTCGAACACGCCGACCCGGAGACGCGACGCTTCGTCCACGCGCTCGTCGCGCGGCCCGCGACCTTCACGCTCGTCTTCATCACCATCTGCATCTTCCTCTTCCTGCTGATGGTGATGTCGGGCGTGCAGACGGACGCGCGCGTGCTCGTCGCCTACGGCGCGAAGGTCAACGCGCTCGTCAATGAAGGCCAGTGGTGGCGTCTGGTGACGCCCGTCTTTCTGCACGGCGGCCCGGTCATCGGTTGGGCGCACCTGCTGATGAACATGTACGGGCTGTTCGTCATCGGCCCGTACGTCGAAAAGATTTACGGCTCGGCGCGCTTCGTCGTCTTCTGGGTGGCGACGGGCGTGGCGGGCGTCGTGGCGAGCTACCTCTCGGTGCGCCCCGGCGAGACGGACACACTGCTCGGCCGCGTGCTCTTTAACGAAATCGACGCGCCGTCGGTCGGAGCGTCGGGCGCGCTCTTCGGGCTGGTCGGCGTGCTCTTCGTCTTCGGCATCAAGTTCCGGCGCGAGCTGCCCGAGGGCTTCCGCCGCGCGTTCGGGGCGGGGATGCTGCCGGTCGTGCTGCTGAACCTCGCGCTCGGGTTTCTGCCGCCGCTCCTGATGCCGAACGTGCCGGTGCGCATCGACAACGCGGCGCACTTGGGAGGCTTTCTATCGGGTGTCGTGCTTGCGCTCTTCGTCGGCTACAAGCGGCCGGGCGAGCGCGGCCCCATCGCCTTCGCGTGGCACGCGCTGCAACTCGCCGCGCTCGCGCTCGTCGTCGTGAGCTTCGCGCAGGTCGCGCGCAACTTCGACGACGCGCCCGCGCCCACGCTCGACAACCTGCGCCGTTCGGCGACGACCGGCCCGGCGCAACTGGCAGGCTACCTCTCGGCCGTCAACGAGTCGAGCGCGGCCTTCGACTCGGCCCTCAAGGGCGATGCGTCGGGCGTCGAGCGCGTCCGCGATGCGCTCGACAAAGCGCCGCCGCTCGGCGACCGTGAGCTTGTGCTGCGTGGCGAGCTGCGGGCGCTCCTCGAAGCCGCGCGCGAGTTCGGCGCGGGCGTCGGCGGCGGCGAGGCGCATGGCGGGATGACGCGAGAGCGCGCCGAGCGGCGCGAACAGCTCGTCGCCGCGATGAATGCGTGGCGGGGGCGTTACGCCGAATGGGTCAAGGCCGAAGGGGGCAACTACAACATCGCCCCGCAAGAAGAAGAGCCGCCGTCCGCGCCCGACGCGCCGAAAGCGGACGGCGACGCGCCGCCGGAAAACAAGTAGTGAAGAAGTAGCGACCGTTAAGTAATGACCGCCGGAAGTCTCGGCATCCGCAAATCGCTTCCGCGTCACGCGCGGGAGTGGAAAAATCAGAACAGGAGAATAGTCAAAGATGGAGATTAAGAAAGTGGGCGTCCTCGGCTGCGGCCTGATGGGTTCAGGGATAGCGCAGACGGCCGCCACCGCCGGCTTCGACGTCGTCGTGCGCGAAGTGACCGCCGAGCTTTGCGAGCGCGGCTTCGCGGGGATAGATAAGTCTCTCGCGAAGTTCGCCGAGAAGGGGACGATTACGCAGGAGCAGCAAGGCCAGATTCGCGGCCGCATGTCGGGCACGACCGCGCTCGAAGACTTGAGTGACTGCGACATCATCATCGAGGCCATCATCGAGAACCTCGACACGAAGCGCGAGACTTTCCATAGGCTCGACGAGGTCTGCAAGCCCGAGACCATCCTCGCCTCGAACACCTCTTCGCTCTCGATAACCGAGATGATGACGGCCGCGCGGCCCGAGCGTCAGGCGCGCTTCGTCGGCCTGCACTTCTTCAACCCCGTCCCCTTGATGAAGCTCGTCGAAGTCGTCCGCACCATCCTGACGGACGAAGAGGTCTACGAGATGGCCGTCGAGTTCGGGAAGCGTTTAGGCAAAGTGCCGGTGCGCGCGGGCGACCGCTCGGGCTTCATCGTCAACCGCCTGCTCGTCCCCTACCTGCTCGACTCGATTCGCGCGCTCGAAGAGGGCGTCGGGTCAGTCGTCGACATCGACAACGGCATGAAGCTCGGCTGCGGACACCCGATGGGGCCTCTGACGCTTTTGGATTTCGTCGGCCTCGACACGACCTACTACATCGCCGAAATCATGTTCGCGGAGTTCCGCGAGCGCCGCTTCGCGCCGCCGCCGCTTCTCAAGCGGATGGTGATGGCCGGACTCTACGGGCGCAAGTCGGGCCGAGGCTTCTACGACTACACTGCGGACGCGCGCAACCCGACGCCGATGAATCTCGTGTGAGCGACCCTTGAGTGACGAGGTCAAATTCGAGGAGCGCGGCGGCGAGTTGGCGCGCGTGACGCTCGCGCGGCCCGCGCGGCGCAACGCACTGACGCGCGCGATGGTCGAACGGCTCGCCGAAATCTTCGCCGCCATCGCCACGCGCCGAGACTTGCGCGCCGTCGTCCTCTGCGGCGAGGGCGAGACGTTCTGCGCGGGCACGGACATCGAGGAGCTTTCGTCGCTCGACGAAGAGGGCGCGCGGCGCGCGGCCGAGCGCGGGCAGAGGGTCTGTGAGCTTATCGAGACGTGCGGCGCGGCGGTCGTCGCGGCGGTGCAGGGCGCGGCCTCGGGCGGAGGGTGCGAGCTGGTGCTCGCGTGTCACATGCGAGTCGCCGCGACAGACGCGCGTTTCACCTTGCCGGAGCTTCGGCTCGGCGTGATTCCCGGCTACGGCGGCACGCAGAGGCTCGCGCGCGAAACGTCTCGGCCACGCGCTCTGGCCGCGATGCTCGCGGGCGAAGGGTTGGACGCCGACGAGGCTCTGCGGCGCGGCCTTGTCAACCGCGTCGTCGCGCCCGGAGAGGTCTTAAGTGAGGCCGAGGGGTTGGCGCGCCGCGTCGTCGAATACTCCGCGCCGCTCGCCGCGCGCGCGTGCCTCGAAGCCGTCACGCGCGGGCCGCGTCTTCGGCACGACGAGGCGCTCGCGCTCGAAGCCGAACTCTTCAGCCGACTGTTTGCGAGCGCGGACGTGCGCGAGGGGACGCGCGCTTTTCTCGAAAAGCGTCGGCCCGTCTTCAAAGGGGAATGAGCGATATGCGGAAAGTGAGAAACCCTGCGCGCGAAGTCTTCAACGTCTTCCTCATCGTCCTCGGCATGCTCTCGGCGGGGCTGGGGGTCAAGGGGTTTTTGATGTCGAGCCACTTCATCGACGGCGGCGTGACCGGCGTCTCGATGCTGGTGTCGAATCTCACTGGCGTGTCGCTCTCGGTGTTCATCCTCGTCTTCAACCTCCCGTTCATCGCCGTCGGCTTCCGGCAAATCGGCAAGACCTTCGCCGTCAAGAGCGCGCTCGCGATTGCGGGCTTCGCGCTCTGCATCGCCGTCATCAACTACCCGGACGTGACGTCGGACAAACTCCTGACGGCCGTCTTCGGCGGCTTCTTCATCGGCGCTGGCATCGGGCTTGCGATACGCGGCGGCGCTGTTCTGGACGGGACGGAGATTGCGGCGCTCCTCGTCAGCAAGGAGAGCAGCCTGCTCCGCGTCGGCGACGTGATACTGGTCTTCAACATCTTCATCTTCGCGGCCGCCGCCTTCTTCCTCGGCATCGAGCCGGCGCTCTACTCGATTCTCACTTACTTCGCCGCCTCGAAGACGATTGACTTCCTCATTCACGGCATCGAGGAGTACACGGCCGTCCACATCATCTCGGAGCGGAGCGAGGAAATCAGGCGCGCCATCCTCCGCGTGCTCGGGCGCGGCGTGACGGTCTACCGTGGGCGCGGCGGGCTGACCAACGCCGAGCAGGACATTCTCTTCTGCGTCGTCACGCGGCTGGAGATAGGGCGCGTCAAGACGGTCATCGCCGAGATTGACGCATCGGCCTTCGTCGTCGTCCACCCGCTCTCCGACGCGCACGGCGGCGTCATCAAGCGGCCCGCGCTTCACTGAAGCTGTCAGCATTCAGCGTTCAGCATTCAGCTTTGATAGGGCGGACAAGATGTTTATGTTTGTGCGCGGCGTCGGTCTTGCACGCGGCTTATGCCGTGAGCTGAAAGCTGAAAGCTGAACGCTGAACGCTTGCCCGCCGCTTGTCACTCGTCACTGCCTTTCATATACTGCGGTTGCCTTAATCCACCAAAACGGTTCGGAGTCGCAGAGTAAAGAGCCTTGCAACCCGTCACACATCAGGGACGACTGAGCGCAGCGGGGTTTCGCTTCGCCGTCGTGTCGAGCCGTTGGAACGACTTCATCACCGCGCGACTCGTCGATGGCGCGTTCGACGCGCTCGAACGACTCGGCGCGGCGGAAGAGGCGGTCGAGCACTTCCGCGTCCCCGGCTCGTTCGAGATTCCGCTCCTCGCCCTGAGGGTCGCGGAGTCGGAACGCTTCGACGCCGTCATCTGTCTGGGGACGGTCATCCGCGGGCAGACGCCGCACTTCGAGTACGTCGCGGGCGAGGTGACGAAGGGCGTGGCGCAGGCGGCGATGGAGACGGGCGTGCCGGTCGTCTACGGCATCGTCACCGCCGACACCTTGGAGCAGGCGATAGACCGCGCCGGGGTCAAGGCGGGCAACAAGGGGTTCGAGGCCGCGTTGGCGGCCGTCGAGTTGGTCAATCTGTACAAGGAAGCATTTCAAAGTGACGAGTGACGCGCGGCGTGTGACGAGTTAAAGAACTTCCTGCTCGTCCCACGCCGCTCGCCGCTCGTCACTGGTTTTCATCATATGGGTTTAAGACGTAAGGCGCGTGAGTGCGCCTTGCAGATGCTCTTTGCGGCGGACGTGGCGGGCGGCGAGCGTGCCGACGAGTTGGTGCGCTCGTACTGGGAGCAACTGGGCGACCCCGAGATGGACGAGGCGGCGCGCGAGTTCGCGACGCGCCTCGCCACGGGCGCGCTCGCGCACACGGCGGAGCTTGACGAGCGCATCCGCTCGCGCGCCGAGCACTGGCGCATCCCGCGCATGGCCGTCGTTGACCGCAACGTCCTGCGGCTCGCCGTCTACGAGTTCCTCTTCGAGCCGACGCCGCGCACCGTCGCCATCAACGAGGCTCTGGAGATTGCCCGCCGCTTCTCCACCTACGAGGCGACGCAGTTCATCAACGGCATCCTCGACGCCATCAAGCGCGACCTCGACCGCGAGCGCCCGCAGGAAGCGACCGACGGCGCCGCGCCCGAGAACGCACCCGACCGCGAAGAGGCCGCGCCCGACGGCGCGACCGCCCAAGCGACGCAAGGCGACGCCGACGACGACGCGCCGCGACACGAAGACCCCGACCCCGACCCACCCGCCCCGGCCGACGACGAGCAGAAAGCGTCGGCCTGAAAAACTGAACGTAGCCAGCAGGCCGTAGACAGTAGTAGGCTATGGCGCGTCACGCTTAGCCCCGCGCGGCGCGTGCGTCCTTCACGTGCTCCCGACTCGCGTGAGTTACTTACCGTCTGCCCACTGCTGACCAACGTCTCACTGCCTGCTCACGCATGGACGAGCGACTGCTGACAGAATTTCTGGCCGAGGCCGAGGACGCCGTCGAGGAGTTGTACGGCGAGCTGGCGACGTTGCGCGCCCGCGACTCGGACGGGCGCGCGCGCCGCGAGGCTCTGGCGCGCGTCTTCCGCCGCGTCCACACGCTCAAGGGTTCGGCCGCGTCGGCCGGACTCTCGGGCGTCGCCGCGCTCGCGCACGAGTTCGAGTCGCTGCTCGAAACGGTGCGCGCGGGCCGCGTCTCGACGGACGCGCGCACGCTCGATGCCTTCGACGCGGCGCTCGCCGCGCTCGAAGAGACGCTCGCGGCCGCGCGCCGGGGCGAGGACGCGGACGCGCCGCGCTCGGTCGTCGAACGACTGAGGAGTATGACGGCGGGGGAGGGCGCGGGCGTTATTGATGAGAGTCTCGCTGACACGGATGAGAGTCTCTTTGACGCGGGCCTCGGCGACGAGGCGTTGGGATTTTTGGACGAGCAGGAGCGGCGTCGATTGTCCGAGGCAGTGGCCGAAGGGGCGCGCGCGCGTGTCGTCTCCGTCAGCTTTTCGCTTGAGGACTTCGACGAGCGGTTTCGCCTCTTGAGTGACGCGCTCTCTGAGTCGGGCGAAATCATCTCGACGCTCCCCGTCACGACGCCCGACGCGCCCGAGCGCGTCGGCTTCCGCGTCCTCCACGCGACGCGCGAGACACGCGCGCAAACCGCCGGGCGCGTCGCCCCGTTCGGCGCGACGGTCGAGGAACTCACGACACCAACGCGAGAGATGAAAGAGACGTGGGCGG
>DASUNL010000057.1:0-2492 GCA_036277175.1 Pyrinomonadaceae bacterium
CTGTGCGACTCATCAATGGAGCGATAGAGAGGGAACGGCGCGAGTGAGAGTTGCGGGGAAGGGCGGCGAAGAAGGGGCGGCGCTAGGCGTTTGGATTTCGCGCGGGTCAGTTAAAGTTCGCGGAGGTCGCGGCCGGTCATCTCGGCGGGTTGGGGGAGGTTGAGGAGGCCGAGGAGCGTGGGGGCTATGTCTTCGAGCGCGCCGCCTTCGCGCAGGACAGCGCCGCGCGAGTCCGGGTCGATGAGGTGGAAGGGGACGAGGTTCGTCGTGTGGGCGGTGTGCGGCTGGCCCGTCGCGTGGTCGATCATCTGCTCGCAGTTGCCGTGGTCGGCGGTGATGAGGCAGCGCCCGCGCGCGGTCTTCAGTGCCTTCGTAATCCAGCCGAGACAGGTGTCGATGTGTTGCACAGCCTCGATGGTCTTCGGGAGGTTGCCGGTGTGGCCGACCATGTCGGGGTTGGCGAAGTTGATGATGAGGACGTCGCTTTCGCCCTCCTCGATGGCGCGCAGGATTTTGTCCGTCACCGGGTAGGCCGCCATCTCGGGCGCGAGGTCGTAGGTCGCGACCTTCGGCGAAGGGACGAGCACGCGCCGCTCGCTCGGAAACTCGCGCTCAGTCCCGCCGTTGAAGAAGTATGTGACGTGCGCGTACTTCTCCGTCTCGGCGATGCGGAGGTTGCGCGTGCCGAACGAGGCGAAGACTTCGGCGAGGATGTTCGTCGGCTGCGTGGGCGGGAAGGCGACGGGCAGCGGATACGTCTTGTCGTAGATGGCGAAGCAGACGAAGTGTGTGTGCGGGCGGCCCGCCGTGTCAAAGTCGTCGAAGCCGGGGACGGCCAGCGCGCTCGTCAGTTGGCGCGCGCGGTCGGCGCGGAAGTTGAAGAAGATGATGGAGTCGCCGTCCTGAATCGTCGCGACCGGCTCGCCGCCCTCGCGCGTGACGACGAAGGGTTCGACGAACTCGTCCGTCACGCCGCGCTCGTAGGAGCGGCGGACGGCCGCGACCGGGTCGGTCGTGCGCTCGCCCACGCCTCTGACGAGCATGTCGTAAGCCCTCTGCGTTCGCTCCCAACGCCTGTCTCTGTCCATCGCGTAGTAGCGGCCGACGACCGAGGCGATTTCGCCGACGCCCGTCTCGGCGCACTTCGCCTGCATCGCCGCGACGTAACGCTCGGCCGAAGAGGGCGGCGTGTCGCGGCCGTCAAGGAAGCAGTGGACGTAGACGCGGCGCAGGCCGCGCTTCTCGGCCATGCGGAGAAGCGCGTAGGCGTGCTCCTGCGACGAGTGGACGAGGCCGTCGGAGGTGAGGCCCATCAGGTGGAGCGCGCGGTCGCGGTTGAGCGCGCTCTCGATGGCGGCTTCGAGGACGAGGTTCTGCTCGAACGCGCCGGTGCGGATTTCGTGGTTGATGCGCTCGATGTCCGTGCGGACGACGCGGCCCGCGCCCATGCAGAGGTGTCCGACGTTGGAGTTGCCCATCACGCCCGAAGGCAAGCCGACGCACTCGCCCGAAGCCTCGATGAGCGTGTGCGGGTAAGTGTCGCGCAACTCGTCGTAGAAGGGCATCGAGGCCAGCGCGACGGCGTTGCCTTCGCGCTCGTCGCTGTGCCCGAAGCCGTCGAGGATGATTAGCGCGAGCGGCCCCTTCTTGTCAGTCAAAGCTTCTTCTCTCCGTTAGCTATCGCTCTTCGATTCGTAGAACTTGAACAACTCTCTGACGACCGCCATCCACAATAAGCCGAGCGCCATCGCGGTCAATGCGTTCGCCGAATAGAACTCGCGGTATGTGATGTAGGCGGTCGCCGCCGTCAAGAGCACGACGAATAAGGCTCGACTCCACATCGCTTCCGAACCTCTGCCGTGACGCCCACGGCCAAAGTTTACTTCTTCGCCGCGCGCGCCTTCTTCGACGCGCCGCCCTTCTTCGAGTCGCCCGCGCGCGCGTCTTGCGCTCGCGCCGTCAGGTCGAGTTGGTAGAAGGCGGCGAGGCCGGGGTAGCGGGCCGCGCCGCGCAGGTCTTCCTCGATGCGCAGGAGTTGGTTGTACTTGGCGACGCGGTCTGTGCGCGAAAGACTCCCGGTCTTAATCTGCCCGGCGTTGGTGGCGACGGCGAGGTCTGCGATGAAGGTGTCCTCGGTCTCGCCGGAGCGGTGCGAGATGACGGCCGTGCGCCGGTGCGTGCGCGCCAGTTCAATCGCGTCGAGCGTCTCGGTGAGCGTGCCGATTTGATTGACCTTGATGAGAATCGAGTTTGCGACGCCGCGCTCGATGCCTTTGCGCAAGAACTCGGTGTTGGTGACGAAGAGGTCATCGCCGACGAGCTGCACGCGCGCGCCCACCTCGTCCGTCAAAAGTTTCCAACCGTCCCAGTCGCTCTCGCCCATCCCGTCCTCGATGGAGATGATGGGGTAGCGCTCGACCCACTGCTTCCAGTAGGCGACCATCTCGGCCGAAGAGAGCTTGCGCCCGTCCGACTTCTTGAAGACGTAAGAC
>DASUNL010000058.1:0-9634 GCA_036277175.1 Pyrinomonadaceae bacterium
AGCTTCGCCCTTTTATCGAAGGAGACGAAAGATGAAACAGATGGAGCAGACCGAGCAGCAAGAGGAGACGCGAGTCGCGGCACGCGGCGGCGTCGAATTCGAGGGCATTGACTACGTCGAATTCTACGTGGGCAACGCTCATCAGGCGGCCTACTTTTATTACCTGACTTTCGGGATGCCGTGGGTCGCCTACGCCGGTCTGGAGACGGGCGCGCGCGACCGCACGTCCTATGTCGTCCAGCAGCGCGACATCAGACTCGTCATGACCTCCCCGCTCCAACCCGAAAGCCCGATTGCCGAGCACATCAAGACGCACGGCGACAGCGTCAAGGACATCGCCCTGCGCGTGAAGGACGCCACACGCACCTTCGAGGAGGCAGTCAAGCGCGGCGCGCGCCCCGTCATGCCGCCGACGGTTCTCGAAGACGAGCGCGGGCACATCATCAAGGCCGCCATCCAGACCTTCGGCGACACAGTCCACTCGTTCGTCGAGCGTCACGACTACGACCCCGGCGCGTTCGAGCCGCTCTACCAGCCGAACCCGTCGCCGCAAGCCCCGGCCGCGAACGGCCTCGTCGCCATCGACCACGTCGCCGTCGGCGTCGAGGCGGGCGAGCTCGACCGCTGGGTGCGCTTCTACGAAGAGGTGCTCGGCTTCCACCAGTCGCACCGCGAGGACGTTTCGACCGAGCAGAGCGCGATGAACTCGAAGGTGGTCGAGAACGAAACGGGCACGGTCAAGTTCCCGATGGTCGAGCCGGGCGCGGGCCGCAGCAAGTCGCAGATTGACGAATACCTCGCGTTCCACCGGGGGGCCGGGACGCAGCACATCGCGCTTCTGACCGAGGACATCGTCACGACCGTCCGGGCGCTGCGCGAGAAGGGCATTCAATTCCTGCACACGCCCGACGCCTACTACGAGACGCTCACCGAGCGCGTCGGCGAAATCGAGCTTGACCCCGCGCTCGTCCGCGACCTTAACATTCTGGTCGACCGCGACGGGTGGGGGCAGCTTTTGCAAATCTTCACCAAGCCGCTGCACGGGCGTCCGACCGTCTTCATGGAAATCATCGAGCGGCAGGGCGCGCGCGGCTTCGGCGGCGGAAACATCAAGGCGCTCTTCGACGCCATCGAGCGCGAACAGGCACGCCGCGCGAACCTCTAGGGCCGCCGCGCGAGCAACGAGGAGGAATCGACTGATGAGTTCACAACAGATAGGCGCGACGCGCAGGCCGCTGCACAAGAGGGTCGTCGGCGCAGTCTTGGGCGGCGTGCTCGGCGCGCTCCACTTCGTGCGCCGCATCTACATGCGGGTCTTCATGGCGCTCGACTTCTACAAGAAGGCGCACTGCGATTTCGAGCCGCGCCCGTCCGACATCTTCATCTCAAGCTACCCGCGCTCGGGGACGACGTGGATGCAGATGATCATGTACCAACTGACGACCGACGGCGACATGGAGAAGCTGCGGCACATCTCGCAGCACATCCCGTTCTTCGAGAACGCGCTCGCCTTCGTCGGGCCGGGCGCGCTGGGGAAGATGCCCGCGCCGCGCCTCTTCAAGACGCACATCCGCTACAAGTGGACGCCGCTCGGCCCGGCCAAGTGCATCTACATCGCGCGCAACGGCAAGGACGTGCTCGTCTCCTACTACCACCACGAGATGTCCGGGCGCGGCTACAAGGGCAGTTTCGAGCAGTTCACGAAGATGTTCCTGAAGGGCAAGGTGCTGCACGGCTCGTGGTTCAAACACGTCGCCGAGTGGTACGCGCACAAGTCCGATCCGAACATCCTCTTCCTGACCTACGAGGAGATGGCCGGCGACCTCGAAGGGACGATAAAGCGCATCATCGACTTCTGCGAACTCGACATCCCGGCCGAGCGTCTGCCGCAAATCGTCGAGCGGTGCAGCTTCGCCTACATGAAGCGTTACGAGCCGAAGTTCTCGCCGATGGTCGAGCAGGAATTGTTGCTCGGCATCAAGCGCGACGAGTTCATACGCAAGGGCAAGGTCGGAGGCTGGCAGGAGCACATGACGCCGGAGCAGACGGCCGAGTTCGACAGCCTCTATGAAGAAACCCTCGGCAACATCGAAGTGAACCTGAAGGAGCCGAAGCCCGTCGCGTCCGCGCGCCCGCTCGCGCACGCGCAGGGCGGAGCCAAGTAGCTCGAAGACCCCACTGCCCCGCGTCCGAAGACCTCACCCGGCCAGAGTCTCGGCGCGAGACGGCCCGCGAGTTCTGCCCCGGCCGCCGCGCCTTAAACCAAGAGGGAGTCAATGCTAGAAACACCTGCGCCTGCGACCGACAAGATTGCGGTGGCCTCGTGGGCGCGCTCCATCCGCCGTTCCGCCTTGCAGGACATGCTCGCGATGGCCGCGCGTCCGAACATCCTTTCGTTCGCTCTGGGGCTTCCGGCCTCGGAGCTTTTTCCCGTCGAACAGTATTCGGAGGCGGCCGCGCACGTGCTCGCCACAGACCGCCGCGCGCTTCAGTACCAGCCGCCCCACGCCGCGCTCAAGCGGCACGTCGTCGCGCTGATGCGCCAGCGCGGCGTGCTCTGCGACGAGAGGCAAGTCTTTCTCACGGCCGGGGCGCAGCAGGGCATGAACCTTCTGGCCCGCGTGCTGCTCAACCAGCGCGGGCTGGTGCTGATGGAGGACTTGGCCTACACGGGATTCCAGCAGGTCGTCGCCCCCTACCAGCCGGAGGTCTTGACCGTCCCGACCGACACCGAGACGGGCATCGACGTCGACGCCGTCGAGTCTCTGCTCCGCAGCGGCGCGCGCCCCGCGCTCATCTACATCGTGACCGACGGACACAACCCGCTCGGCGTCAGCATGGCGAAGGAGAAGCGCATTCACCTCGTCCGCCTCGCGCGACGCTTCCGCGTGCCCATCGTCGAAGACGACGCCTACGGACTGCTCCACTACGAGGGCGCGTCGCTCAAGCCTCTGCGGGCGTTCGACGGCGAGTGGGTCTGCTACGTCGGCTCGTTCTCGAAAATCCTCGCCCCGGCCCTGCGCGTCGGTTGGCTCGTCGTCCCTGAGTCGTTGTTGGATGCGCTCTCGGTCGTCAAGGAATCGACCGACATCAACACCAGCACGTTCGCGCAGCGCACGGTCGCCGCGTTCCTCGACGCCGGACACCTGCCCGCGCACCTCTCGATGCTGCGCCGCGAATACCGCGCGCGCCGCGACGCGATGAACCGCGCGCTCGGCGAGCACTTCCCGGCCGAGGCGCGCTGGACTCTGCCGGAGAACGGACTCTTCATCTGGGTCACGCTGCCCGAAGGGATGGACGCAGGCGAGTTGATGCAGCGCGCCGTCGAGCAAGAGGAGGTGGCCTTCATCCCCGGCCACGCCTTCAGCGTCAAAGACCCGCAACGCGGCGCGAACTGCATGCGGCTCAACTTCTCGAACTGCGACGCCGCGCGCATCGAGGACGGCGTCCGCCGACTCGGGCGCGTGCTCAAGAGCGCGATGCCCCAAGCGGCCGCCTCCGCCGCCCCATAAAGTCCGTGAAAAGTTCCGACGTCCGTTAACGCAAACGCACCGCGCCGATGAGCACACAAGGCCGAGCCGAAGATTTACTCAAACAGCTCTCTTCACTCTCGCCGGAGAAGCGCGCGCTGCTCGCGCTGCGTCTCAGGAAGAAGGGGGGCGAATTCAATTCGTTCCCCCTCTCGTTCGCGCAGGAGCGTCTGTGGTTTCTCGACCAGCTTGAGCCGGGCAACAGCGCCTACAACGTTCCGGCCGCGCTGCGCCTGCGCGGGAGTCTGGACGTCGAGGCGCTCAGGCGCACGCTCGACGAGGTCGTGAGTCGGCACGAAATCTTACGCACGACGTTCGCCGTCGTCGACGGCAAGCCCGTGCAGGTCGTCGCGCCGCAAGCCGCGCCGCGCCTCTCGGTCGCAGACCTCGGACACTTGCCGGAGGCGGAGCGCGAGGCGGAGTCGCGCCGCCTCGCCTCGGTCGAGGCGCAAGAGCCTTTCGACTTGGCGCGCGGCCCCTTGCTGCGGACGAGCCTTCTGCGACTCGGCGAAGACGACCACGTGCTCCTCTTCACACTGCACCACATCGTCTCCGACGGTTGGTCAATGTCGATTCTCGTCAGCGAAGTCGCACAGCTCTACGACGCCTTCGCGCGCGGCGCGGCCTCGCCGCTACGCGAGCTGCCGATTCAATACGCCGACTTCGCCGTCTGGCAACGCGGACACCTCAAGGGGGCGGTACTCGAAGAGCAACTCGCATACTGGCGCGCGCAGCTCGCGGGCGCGCCGCCCGTTTTGGAGCTTCCGACCGACCGACCGCGCCCCGCCGTCCAGACCTTCCGAGGCGCGAAGTATCAATTCAAACTCCCGGCCGAGTTGACGGCCAAACTCAAGTCGCTCGCCCGTAGCGAAGGCGCGACCGTTTACATGACGCTGCTCGCGGCCTTCCAAGTCCTGCTCGCGCGCTATAGCGGGCAAGAGGACATCGTCGTCGGCTCGCCCATCGCCAACCGTAATCGCGCCGAGACGGAGGGACTCATCGGGTTCTTCGTCAACACGCTCGTGATGCGCGCCGACCTCTCCGACAACCCGACTTTCACGGAGTTGCTCGGGCGCGTGCGCGAGACCGCGCTCGGCGCATACGCGCATCAAGACCTTCCATTCGAGAAGCTCGTCGAAGAGTTGCAGCCGGAGCGCAACACGGCGCGCGCGCCGATTTTTCAAGTGATGTTCGCCCTGCAAAACGCGCCGCAGGCCGTGCTCACGCTGCCCCATCTGACGCTCGCCGCGTTGGAGGTCGAGAACCACACGACACACTTCGACCTCGGCGTCTCTTTGAACGAAGGCGAAGACGCGCTCTCCGGCGTCGTCGAATACAACACAGACCTCTTCGACCCGGCGACCGTCGCGCGCCTGATGCGCCACTTCGTGCGCCTGCTCACAGGCGTCGCCGCCGACCCTTCGCGGCGCGTCTCCGAGTTACAGCTACTCGACGAGGAAGAGCTACACCTCCTCCTCGAACGTTGGGGCGCGAACGAAGACACCGCCGACGCGCACGCGACCGTCCTCGAACTCTTCGAGGAGCAGGCGGCGCGCACACCCGACGCGGTCGCGCTCATGTTCGGCGATGAGCGGATGAACTACGCCGAGTTGAACGCGCGGGCCGACGGGCTTGCGCGACGCCTGCGCTCGCTCGGCGTCGGCGCGGAGACGCGGGTCGGCGTCCTTCTGGAACGCTCGCCGGAAATAGTCGTCGCGCTCTTCGCCATCTTCAAGGCGGGCGGCGCATACGTGCCCCTCGACCCTCAATACCCGCGCGAGCGCATCGCCTTCATGCTCGAAGACGCGCGGGTCGCCGTTTTGCTCACGCAAAGTCAACTGGCCGAGAGTCTCCCACCGGGCGTCGCCGCTCAAGTCATCTCGCTCGACCGTGAGTGGGAAGACACCAAGCGTGCTGTTGACGCGCACGCTTCGGAGGACGCGGCCAGCGACCCACGACGCAACGCCGCCCCCGACGCTCTGGCGTATCTCATTTACACTTCGGGGACGACGGGCCGCCCGAAGGCCGTCATGGTCGAGCACCGGCAGCTCGCGCACACGCTCCTCTCGGCCCGCCGCCACTTCTCGTTCTCCGCCTCGGACGTGATGCCGGTCTTGGCCTCCTACGCCTTCGACATCTGGCTGTTCGAGACGTTGTCGCCGCTGCTGGCGGGCGGGACGAGCCTACTCATGCGTCACGATGAGGTGCTCGACGTGGCGCAGTTGGTCGGGGAGATGCGCCGATGCGGGGCGACCGTGCTTCACGCCGTGCCGAGCCTGATGCGGCAGATCGTCGCGCAGTTGGGTGAAGAGGGGGGTAACGCCGGTGTGGGGCCTTTGCCCGAAGGGGTCGTCATACGCGGGCACGTGCCGGGGCGTCTTCCGCTGCGGATGGTTTTCGTCGGCGGCGACGCCGTCGGCGCAGACCTCCTACGCGAGATGCGCGGGGTCTTCCCCGACTCGGACTTGCGCGTCCTCTACGGGCCGACCGAGACGGCCATCATCTGCACCGCGCACGCCGTCAAGAAGAACGCCGACTCGCTTCAGAGTTCCACGCGGCAGCTCATCGGTCGCCCGCTGGCGGGGGTGCGCATCCGCGTCCTCGACGCGCATCGTCAGGTCGTGCCCGTGGGCGTCGCCGGAGAGATTCACATCGGCGGCGAGGGCGTCAGCCGCGGCTACCTGAACCGCGACGAGTTGACCGCAGAGAAGTTCGTCGAGATTGACGGCGAGCGCTACTACCGCTCGGGCGACGTGGGGCGTTGGGTCGAGGGCGGGGAGATAGAGTTTCTGGGGCGTGTGGACGAGCAGGTGAAGGTGCGCGGCTTCCGGGTCGAGTTAGGGGAGATAGAGGCCGTCGTCTCCTCGCACGCGCGAGTGCGCGAGGCCGCCGTCGTGGCGCAGACCGGTGCGGGCGGGGAGAAGCGTCTGGTCGCCTACGTGGTTTTGAGGACGGGCGAAGGTGAGGGGGCGGAGGGTGCGGAAGGGAAGCAGCGAGAGGAGCGCGGGAAGCGTTCGCGTGAGTTGGAGCAGTTGCGTGAGCATGCGCGCGAGCGTCTGCCGGAGTACATGGTGCCCGCGCAGTGGGTCGAGATGGAGGAGCTTCCGCTGACGGCGCACGGCAAGGTCGACAAGCGAAGACTCCCGCGCGCGGAGGCCGAGCGGCCCGATTTGCTGCGCGAGTTCGTCGCGCCGCAGACCGAGTTGGAGCAGTTGATTGCGAACGTCTGGGCCGAGGCTCTCGGCGTCGAGCGCGTCGGCTCAAACGACAACTTCTTCGAGTTGGGCGGCCACTCTCTGCTCGCCATACAGGTTCACCGCAAGCTGCGCGAGCGGTTGGCCCGCGAGATTTCCATCGTCGACCTCTTCACCTATCCGACCGTGCATTCGCTCGCCTCGTTCCTCGGCCGCGCGGAGGAAGCGACGGAGACTTTCGAGCGTGTGAAGGACAGGGCGGAGAAGCAGAAGAAGGCCAAGGGGGAGAAAGTGAAAAAGATGAAGAGGGGGAAGCTGAAATGAGTGACGAGAGCGGCGACGCCGTCGCCATCGTCGGCATCGCGTGCCGCTTCCCCGGCGCGAAGAACGCCGCCGAGTTCTGGCAAAACTTGAGGCAGGGCGTGGAGTCGCTCAAGACTTTCACGGACGAAGAGCTTCTGGCTTCGGGCGTCCACCCGTCTCTGCTCGCGAACCCGAACTACATCCGCGTCGGCGCTGCGCTCGACGACGTCGAGATGTTTGACGCGCCCTTCTTCGGCTTCAACCCGCGCGAAGCCGAGATTATGGACCCGCAGCACCGCTTCTTTCTCGAATGCGCGTGGGAGGCGCTCGAAGTCGCGGGCTATGACCCGGAGCAGACCGAAGGTCTCATCGGCGTCTACGCCGGGGCGGGGTCGAACAGCTACCTCGTGAACCTCTATTCGCACCCGGAACTCATCGAGTCGGTCGGCGGTCTCCAAATCAAAATCGGCAACGACAAAGACCACCTCGCGACGCGCGCCTCCTACAAGCTCAACCTGAAGGGGCCGAGCGTCACCGTACAGTCCTCCTGCTCGACCTCGCTCGTCGCCGTCCACATGGCCTGTCAGGGATTGCAGAATTACGAATGCGACATGGCGCTGGCCGGGGGCGTCACGATTACCGTGCCGCAGAAAATCGGCTACCTCTACGTCAAAGGCGGCATCACCTCGGCCGACGGCCATTGCCGCGCGTTCGACGCGAGGGGCGAGGGGCCAATCGGCGGCTCGGGCGTCGGCGTCGTCGTGCTCAAGCGTCTGGCGGACGCGCTCGCCGACGGCGACCACATCCACGCCGTCATACGCGGCTCGGCCGTCAACAACGACGGGATGGAGAAGGTCGGCTACTCCGCGCCGAGCATCAAGGGGCAGGCCGAGGTGATTGCGATGGCGCAATCGCTGGCGGGCGTCGAGCCGGACAGCATCACTTACATCGAGGCGCACGGGACGGGGACGAAACTCGGCGACCCGATTGAAATCGCCGCGCTGACGCAGGCGTTCCGCGCGGGCACGGAGCGACGGCAGTTCTGCGCCGTCGGCTCGGTCAAGACCAACTTCGGACACCTCGACGCGGCGGCCGGGGTCGCCGGTCTCATCAAAGCCGCGCTCGCCATCGAACACCGTGAGCTTCCGCCGAGCCTCAACTACGAAGAGCCGAACCCCGAAATCGATTTCGCACGCTCGCCCTTCTACGTCAACACGGAGCTTCGCGAGTGGCCCGAGGGCGAAGGGCCGCGCCGCGCTGGCGTCAGCTCTTTCGGGATGGGTGGCACGAACGCGCACGTCGTTTTAGAAGAAGCGCCGGAGGCCGCGGCCGCGCCCGCGCGACGTTCGCACGAGCTTCTTCTGCTCTCGGCGAAAACCGAGCAGGCGCTCGAACGCGCGCGGCTCGCGCTCGCCGCGCACTTGCGCGCGAACACGGAAACGAATCTGGCGGACGCCGCCTACACGCTCAAGGTCGGGCGCAAGGAGTTCGGGCGAAGGCTTGCCGTCGTGTGCGCGGGGGCGGAGGACGCCGTGAGCGCGCTCGAAGGCGGGCGCGTCACGCGAGGCGCGCACGAGTCGGGCGAAGAGCCGCCGGTCGTCTTCATGTTTCCCGGCGTCGGCTCGCAGTACGTCAACATGGGCGCTGACCTCTACCGCGAAGAGACGGTCTATCGCGAGCACCTCGACCGCTGCGCCGAGCTTCTCAAGCCGCACCTCGGACTCGACATCAGAGACGCCATCTTCGCCCGGCCTGAGCGGGCCGAAGAGACGGAGGCGCGTTTGCGCGAGGCGCACCTCTTGATGCCCGCAGTCTTTAGCGTCTCTTACGCGATGGCGCGACTGCTGATGTCTTGGGGCATCGAGCCGCGCGCGATGATAGGCCACAGCCTCGGCGAGTACGCGGCCGCATGCCTCGCGGGCGTGCTCACGTTGGAAGACGCGCTGGCGCTCGTCGCGCTGC
Source organism: Pyrinomonadaceae bacterium (assembly GCA_036277175.1). GTDB lineage: Bacteria > Acidobacteriota > Blastocatellia > Pyrinomonadales > Pyrinomonadaceae > DASQDT01. Next base: position 8,990 of record DASUNL010000058.1, read on the forward strand.
GCGGAAAGTTGTTGTCGCGTCTGCCGAAGGGCGGGCTGCTGAGCGTCTCGCTCGCGGAGCGCGAAGTGCGCGAGCTGTTGGACGAACGTCTCTCGCTCGCGGTCGTCAACGCCCCCGCGCTCTGCACGGTGGCCGGGCCGGCGGCGGCCGTCGAAGAGTTCGCCGCGCTGCTCGGCGAGCGGGGCGTGCAGTTCCGGCGCGTGCATGTCGACTCCGCAGTGCATTCTTCGATGGTCGAGGCGGTGTTGGACGAGTTCGTCGAAGCGGTCGCGCGTCTGCCTCTGCACGCGCCTCGGATTCCATACGTCTCCAACGTGACGGGCGGTTGGATTACCGACGCCGAGGCCACCGACCCGCGTTACTGGGGCCGACACCTGCGCCACACCGTCCGCTTCGAGGAAGGCTTGCGAGCGGTCGCGCGCGAGAAGGGGGCGGTGCTTTTGGAGGTCGGGCCGGGACAATCTCTGAGGTCGCTCGTCAAGTTGCAGGCGGGCGCGGCGCGCGACGCGGAAGTCGTCTGCACGATGCGTCACCCATACGAACGCCAGTCCGACGAGGCCGTGCTGCTCACGGCGCTGGGGCGTCTGTGGGCGGGCGGCGTGCGCGTGGATTGGGAGAAGTTCTACGCGGGCGAGGAGCGCCGCC
>DASUNL010000059.1:0-3908 GCA_036277175.1 Pyrinomonadaceae bacterium
CGCGCACGGGCGGGTCTGAGACGCGCGTCAGCACGTCTCCCAACTGCGACATGTTGAGCGTGCGCGGCCGACGCGCGGGCAGAAGGTCGGGCCGCTCCATCGCGTGCCGGTCGAGCGGGAACATGCCGCTCGTCGAAAGCAGGAAGCCTCCGGCCGCGTCGCGCCATGCGCCGACGACCGCCGGGAGACACGCGACCGTGCGCACGGCCATCCCGCCGCCCGCGTGACGCTGCAAGCCGTAGTTGGCGCGAATCACTGCGGGCTGCACAGTCGCGTACTCGCGCGCGAGACGAACAACGGCGTCGGCCTCGACGCCGCAAATCTGCGCGACGCGCTCGGGCGCGTACTCACTCGCGCGCCGACGCAAATCTTCGTGGCCGACGGTGTGGCGCTCAAGATAGTCTCGGTCTTCCAACCCTTCGGCGAAGATGACGTGCATCAGCCCGAGCGCGAGCGCGGCGTCCGTGCCGGGCAGGGGGGCGACATGCTCGTCGCACTGTTCGGCGGTGCGCGTGCGTCGCGGGTCGATGGCGACGACGCGCGCGCCGCGCTTACGGGCTTCGAGGATGAACGGCCAGAGGTGGACGTTACTCGAAATCGTGTTCGTGCCCCAGAGCACGATGAGGCGCGCGTCACTGAAACGCTCGGGGTCTGTCCCGAGCTTCGCGCCGAGCGTCGCCTCGACAGCCTCGGCCCCGGCCGACGCGCAGATGGTGCGTTCGAGCAGAGACGCGCCGAGCCGGTGGAAGAAGCGCCTGTCCATCGACTCCGACTGCACGATTCCCATCGTGCCGCAATAGCTGTAAGGGAGAATCGTCTCCGCGCCCTCGTCAGAGTCGGCCAGCGCGCGGAAGCGCGAGGCTATTAGGTCGAGCGCCTCGTCCCAACTGACTTGCACGAAGCGGCCCTCGCCCTTCGCACCCGCGCGGCGCAGGGGAGTCTGTATGCGTTCGGGGCTGTGCGTGCGCTGCTCGTAGTTGGCGACCTTTGTGCAGAGCGTGCCGCGCGTGACGGGGTGCGCGGGGTCGCCCGCGACGCGCACGGCGCGTCCCCCCTCGACCGTCACCAGCATCGCGCACGTGTCGGGGCAATCGTGCGGGCAGGCGGCGCGCACAACCTTCAGTTCGCGCCCTACATTGTTGTCTGAGATTTGAGTCACGCGCTTCACCTTTGCCGCGAAGGCGGCCGTTGGAGTTGCGTTTGATTCTGACGCAAAGCCGCTTGCGGGGCAAACGCGCGGGCGCGCTTAGGTTGACAAAGGCGTGGGTCGAAAGTAGCTTAAAGGTTTGCGAGGAGAGCCAATGTCTCAACTATCGGAAGCAGACGTTTACGGGGCGCTGGCGCAGGTCAAAGACCCCGACTTGCACAAGGACATCGTCCGCCTTGGCTTCGTCAAGGATTTGCGCATCGAGGGCGGCGACGTGAGTTTCCGCATCGTCCTGACGACGCCCGCGTGCCCCGTGCGCGAGCAGTTGGAGGACGAGGCGCGCGCAGTGGTCGCGGCGCTTCCGGGCGTCACGCGGGTGAGTGTGACGATGGACGCGGAAGTGCCCAAAGGTCGGGGCTTGGGCGACAAGCTCGTGGTCGAAGGCATACGCAACATCGTCGCCGTCTCGTCGGGCAAGGGCGGCGTCGGCAAGTCGACCGTGGCCGTCAACCTCGCCGTGAGTCTCGCGCGGCAAGGCGCGCGCGTCGGTTTGATGGACGCCGACGTCTACGGGCCGAACGTGCCGCAGATGTTGGGCGCGGGCGCGGTGCGTCCCCAAGTGGACGTGAACAAGCTCGTCCCCGTCGAAGCGCACGGCGTCTCGATGATGTCGATGGCGCTCCTGAAGCCGGGCGACGAGCCGATGATTGTGCGCGGGCCTATCCTGCACGGGCTGGTCAAACAGTTCTTGCAGGACGTGCGTTGGGGCGAGCTTGATTATTTAATCGTCGACATGCCGCCGGGCACGGGCGACGTGCAACTGAGTCTCGCGCAACTCGTCCCTGTACAGGGCGCGGTGCTCGTCACGACGCCGCAGGAGGTCGCGGTCTCGGACGTGCGGCGCGCGCTTCGGATGTTCGAGACGGTCAACGTGCCCGTCCTCGGCGTCGTCGAGAACATGAGCTACTTCGTCGCGCCCGACACGGGGACGAGCTATCGAATCTTCGGCGAGGGCGGCGGGCGCAAACTTGCGGAGATGTACGGCGTGCCCTTCCTCGGAGAGATTCCTCTGGGGATGGAGGTGCGTGAGGGCGGCGACAGGGGCGTGCCCGTCGTCGTCGGCCACCCCGACTCGCCGCAGGCGGAAGCCTTCCGGCACGTGGCCGAAGAGGTCGCGCGCCGCGTCTCCATCGAGGCAATGAAGCCCGAGCTGGTCGTGCTCGGCAAGGCGAAGTAGAGGTCAACGGTACGCAATCGGCTTTCAGCAGGAGACTTAAAAAGTGAACGCTGATGGGCTGACGGCCGACTGCTTATCGGTTATAATAGCGACGGCCAGTAATACTTAAGGGCAGGCAGTAATTTAAAGGAGAGAGAAAGAGAAATGGCAGCGACAGAAATACCGACGATGACGCTGAACGTCAGCACGGCGGCGGCGGCCGAGATTAGCAAGTTCATGGCGGGCGAAGAGGGCCTGCCCGAGACGGCTGGCCTGCGCGTGCGGGTCGTCCCCGGCGGCTGCTCCGGCTTCCAGTACAGCCTCAACATCGAGGAGGAGTCGCGGCAGGGCGACCACGTCATCGACTCGAACGGCGTGCGGCTCTTCGTCGACATGTTCAGCGCGCAGTACCTGAACGGCGTCGAGATCGACTACGTGACGAACATGATGGGGTCGGGCTTCACCTTCACGAACCCGAACGCGACGGGCGGCTGCGGCTGCGGCTCCTCGTTCACCGCGTAGAAGACCGACGGCCCGACGGGGCGAACGTCCTTGACCCGCGCGGCCGCGCTTTACTATTGTCCGAACCATTGTCCGTACGCCGCCGCTTGCCACGCCTCCGGCAAGTGTGCCAAAGTCGGCTCGACTTTTAATCACAACGAAAACTTACGGGAGACCGAAAACCATGCCGAGGATTGAGGCCGAGGCGGCCGCCGGGGTGCAGACAATCGAGGCCGAAGAGGGGCGCAAGCTCGTGCTCACCATCGAGGACGCGGGGATAGACATCCTGCATCGCTGCGGCGGCAACGCCAAGTGTACGACGTGCCGCGTCGAGGTGCTCGCGGGCGACGCGGGCGAGATGGGCGAGGCCGAGCGCGAGCGGCTCGCGCGCGAGACGGGGCTGGCCGAGAACGTGCGCCTCTCCTGTCAGGTGCGCGTCAAAGACGATCTCAACGTGCGCGTCATCAATCAGGCGAGCGTCAAAGGCATCGACGCCGGCCCGCGACCGGCAGAATAGGGCGGAAGGCAAAAGGCAAAAGGGACGAAGCAGTGACGAGTGACGAGTGACGAGCAAACAGCCCGTCCTTTAACTCGTCACTCGTCACTCGTCACTGAACTTTTGCCTTTTACCTTTTTACTCGGCGGCGAGCGCCTGTTCGATGGCGGAGCGGATTTTGGCGGGGCTCGATTCTGCGCTGTAGCCGGTGAAGCGCGTCAGCAGGCGGCCGTCGCGCCGGTAGATGAAGGTCTGCGGGATGTTATCGCTGCCGCCGCGCTTTAGCTCGCGCGCGAAGTCGCGCCCCGCCCAACCCAAGCGATACGGGACGTCGAACTCGCGCGCAAACTCTCTCACCTTCTGCGCGTCGCGCGCCGGGTCTTCCGTCGTCAGCCCGACGAATTCGACGCCGCGCGGCCCGAGTTCCTTGTGCAGGGCCGCGAAGAAAGGCGTCTCGGCGCGGCACGGCCCGCAATAGGTCGCCCACAAGTTCACGACAGAACCTTATCGTCGTAATCCGAGAGGCGGAATGACTCGCCGTCGAGCGC
>DASUNL010000060.1:0-7804 GCA_036277175.1 Pyrinomonadaceae bacterium
AGAGACAGTGGCGGGCGTGGACGAAGGTTTAGGGGACGAGGGTTTAAGGGACGAGGCGCGTCGCCGTTGCGTCGCCCGTCGTCAGAGCACCTTTCGTCCCGCGCGCAGCTTGAACGAGGCGAGGAAGCGTTCGCCCGCCGAGGGGGCGTTCGCCGCCGCCTTCGTCTGCGTGGACACCTGATAGAACTTGTCGCTGACGACGTAGACCCTGAACTTGTGAACGTCACCGTCCGGCGTCTCATAGGCGAAGGCGCGTCCGGGGTGTCCGTCGAGGTTGACGGGGGAATCGCTGAGCAGTCGTCCGCCGGTCGCCTTCAGGAGTCCTTCGCGCACACGGTCGAAGAGCTTCTCGACGGGTCGCCGGGCGAGGCGGTCGTCCTCGTAACTCGTCCAGCTGACGGAGAAGTTGTTGAGGTCGTCGTCGTTTGACGAGACCGTGTTGGTGTAGAGCGGGCCGCTCCGCGTGTAGGTGACGACGGTTCGCGCCTGCGGTTCGCCGGGCAACGAGACGGTGAAGCCGCCCTCGTTTGAAGTGAACTCGCGCCACGCCGCCTCGGGCGCGGGCCGCGGCTGCGCGCTCACCGCGAGCAAAAGCGTCAGGGCTAAGGATTTCATCGCGGACTTCATCACACACTTCCTCCGTCCGTCGGATTCGGGCCACAACCCTTACACACGCCGGGCCGCGACGGCGGTTCCGTAAAACGTGCGCGGGCGGCGCGTCTCGCGGGGAAGTTCGTTCGCTTACAGTCGAGATTAACGGGGCGCGTGAAGTTTCAGGCGAGCTTGACGAGGACGGGCGTCGGCGCGGCGGTCGCGTCCTCGGTGTGGCCGAGCGCCGAGTCGAGTTCGGCCTCGACGTCGCCGGTCGCGGCGCGGAGGTTCTTAAAGTCGAAGAGGGTGGGGTCTAGGAGGTGCGAGGGCGTGACACTGCCGAGCGCCGTCAGCATCGAGGCGCGGACGTGCGGTATCTCCTTCTCAAGCTCGGCGACGAGCCGCTTCATGCGCGCGCGCTTGAGGTCTGACTGCGAGCCGCACAAGTCGCACGGGATGATGGGGAACTCTTTCTGCGCCGCGTACTCGGCGATGTCCGACTCGCGGCAGTAGGCGAGCGGGCGAATGACGGTGTTGCGTCCGTCGTCGGAGCGCAAGACGGGCGGCATCGCCTTGAGCGCGCCGACGAAGAAGACGTTGAGGAGGAAGGTCGTGATGATGTCGTCGGCGTGGTGGCCGAGCGCGACCTTCGTGCAGCCCTCTTCGACGGCGATGCCGTAGAGAATGCCGCGCCGCAGGCGAGAGCAGACCGAGCAGTAGGTCTTCCCCTCGGGGACGAGCCGCTTGACGACCGAGTAGGTGTCGCGCTCGACGATGCGGTAGGGGACGCCGCGCTCCGACAAGTAGTTCGGCAAAACGTCGGCCGGAAAGTTCGGCTGTTTCTGGTCGAGGTTGACGGCGAGGATGTCGAACTCGACGGGCGCGCGCTTGCGCACGTCGATGAGGAGGTCGAGCATCGTGTAGCTGTCCTTGCCGCCCGACAGGCAGACCATCACGCGGTCGCCGTCCTCGATCATCCCGAAGTCCTTAATCGCCTCGCCCATCTGGCGCAGAAGCTTCGTCTTTATTTTGCTCTCGACAAACATCATTTATGTTTTAAGTCATCGCCCGCCGAGATGCAACCGGGCAGCGCCGCCCGCGCGCGGAGTTTGATTGACACACGTCGCACGGTTGCCAATAATGTCCCCGCCCCGTCAAAGGTAAAAAGCAGTCTCGTGCGCCCCGGCCCCGCGCCCCGTGCCCGCACGCTGAAGAACCTCGCCCCGCTCGGCGCGCCGTCATTCTGCCGAACGCTTCCGCCCCGGCATCCGGAGAGGCGCGGAGTCTCTTCCACTGAGACCTCAGGAGGAACTATCGTCATGTCACAGAAACGCCCTTTTAGGAGAACGGCCGCCGTCGCATTGGTGCTCACCGCCTTGGCCTCGACCGTGCTCGCCGTCACGACCTTCCTCACCGTCAGCCCGACGAACCTGCAAGGCTGGCAGATTCAAGTCACGACGAGCGCGACGGCGACGCCGACGCCGTCCGTCACTTTCGTCAACGGCCCCGACACGCCGCCGCTCGGCACCGGCAGCGCCGAGTTGAGAGTCGGAGCGAATGGTGGCGACGCCGCGCAACTGCGCCACCCCGGCTTCGCGGGCACGCGACTGCCGAATCCCACGCCGACGCCTCCGGCCGCCAACGAGTTGAGCGCGCTCACCTACTCGACCTACGTCCAGCAGGACGGCTCCGGCGGACAAGCCCCGTACATCATCCTCCAAATCGACACGGACGGCGACGCGGGCATCGAAGACCTGCTCTTCTTCGAGCCGGTCTACCAGAGCGCGACCTTCTGCCCGTCGAACCCGCAGCCCGCACTCGTCGTCGGACAGTGGCAGACGTGGGACGCCTTAAACGGCTGCTGGTACTCCGTTTTCGGCACGGCCGGCTCCGGGCCGGGGACGAACACCGTCTCGCTGCGGACGCTCTCGGCCGCGCTGCCCACGGCTCAGATAGCCAACTCGTCGCCGTCAGGTCTTGGCGGCGTCCGCCTCGTCACGGGCTTCGGCGCGGGCGCGTGGGACGACTTCATCGGCAACGCCGACGCCTTCCGCATCGGCGTCGGCGCGAACGACACCGTCTACAACTTCGACCCGACCCAAAGCACGCCCATCGCCGGGGCGCTTCTCATCAGCGAGTTCCGCGCGCGGGGCTTGGCGGGGAGCGCCGACGAGTTCGTCGAGGTCTACAACAACACGGACTCGACGCACGTCGTCACGCCGCCCGACGGCTCGGGCGGCTACGCCGTCGCGACCGAAGACGGGCAGCTGCGCTGCACCGTCCCCTTCGGCACGGTCATCCCGCCGCGCGGCCACTTCCTCTGCGCGGGCACGGCCTACTCGCTCGGCGCTTACGCCTCGGGCGACGCGGCCATCTCGGGCGACATCGGCGACGCGCAAGGACTCGCGTTCTTTAGCACGACGAACCCCGCCAACTTCAACGCGGGGACGAGCCTCGACGCCGTCGGCTACACGACTTCGCCCGCGCTCTACCGCGAGGGCACGGGCTTCCCCTTCACCCTGACGCAGAACGTCGAGCAGAGCGTCCTGCGCTCGCAGTACAAAGGCTTCCCGCTCGACAACGGAAACAACGCGAACGACTTCCTCGCCGTCAACGCGCGGCCCGACGTGCAGGACATCGGCGTCGCGCTCGGAGCGCCGGGGCCGGAGAACTTGGCGAGTCCCACGCAGCGCAACGCGCAAGCGCCGATGACGATGCTCGACAACGGCGCGAGCAGCTCGGCCCTCCCGAACCGCGAGCGCAATCTGACGCCCGTCCCCAACGGCGCGCTCGGCACGCTCAGGTTCCGCCGACGCATCACCAACAACACGACCGAAGACATCACGCACCTGCGCATCCGTGTCGTCGATATCACGACGCGGAACTCGCCGGCGGCGGGCACGTCGCCGCCGGGGCAGGCCGCGCCGTGCAACTCAAGCCCGTGCGCAGACCTGCGCGTGCTATCTTCGTCGAACGAGGCGGCGGTGGCGACCACGGGCGGCCCTGTCACCACACAGGGCACGACCATCGAAGTGCCACCGGCGCAGCCTTCGGGCGGCGCTTATAATTCGAGCCTGAGCGTCAACGACGTGACGCTCGCCAACCCCATCCCGCCGGGCGGGACGGTCAACATCAACATCCTCGTCGGCGTGCAGCAGGGCGGCTCGTTCCGCTTCCACGTCAACATCGAGTTGCTGACCGCGCCGCCCGCGCCGCCCTCCAACATGCCTTTACCGTCGCCCGACGAAATCACGTTCACGCCGTAAAGGCAGTGACGAGTGACGAGTGACGAGCAAGGAGTCAGGAGTCAGGAGTCAGGAGTCAGGAGTCAGGAGTCAGGAGTCTTAAACACGGAAGCCCGGCCATCATGGTCGGGCTTCCGTCTTTTGACCGCTGACTTTGGACTTGTCTTTAACTCGTCACTTGTCACTCGTCACTCGCCACTGCTTTTTAAGTGTCGGCGGAAGAACTCGGTCGTGCGTCGCCAAGCGTCGGCGGCCGCTTCGGCGTCGTAGACTTCGGGGCGCGTGTCATTGAAGAAGGCGTGGTCGGTGTCAGGATAGATGTGCATCTCGGCCTCACAGCCTAATGCCTTTAGTTTCGACTCCAACTCGCCGACCACTTCGGGCGTGACGAACTGGTCGCGCTCGGCGTAGAGGCCGAGCACGGGCGCGCGTAAATTTTCCAGTCGCAGCTCGACCTTCGGGTGGATGCCGTAGAAGACGACGCACGCCGCGACTTGTTCGGGGTTCTCGCACGCGGCGAAGAGAGACAGCACGCCTCCCATGCAGAAGACGACCGTGCCGACACGCTCGCCCTCGGTCGCCTCGTGACCGAGAAGATACTCGACCGCACCGCGCAAGTCCCGCTCGGTCTGCGCGATGTTGAGAGCCATCATCATCTTCCCGGCCTCGTCGGGCGAGCGTGCCTGCTCGCCGTGGTAGAGGTCGGGCGCGAGCGCGACGAAGCCCTCGCGGGCGAAGCGTTCGCACACGTCCTTGATGTGCGGCACTAAGCCCCACCACTCCTGAAGTACGATGACGCCGGGGCCGCGCCCCGACTCAGGTTGCGCGAGATAGCCCGCGGCCGTCCCGCCATTGCTCTTAAACTCGACCATCTGACCCGCCATCGGTTTTCGCCCTCCCCGCGCACTGTCGGCGCGCCGTCAGTTTTCCGCGGAAGCCCGCGTCGGACGGTATTGTGCGCGAGCGCCCGTCGATGTCAAGCGCGTTGTTGGCCGAAAGAGGCGCGGCGCGGTCGCGCGTCGTCGGGATTTAACTAGACACGTCGTCTGCCTCGGGGCTATCATTCCGTCCACTCGCCGAAGGGTTTTCGGTGTCACCCGCGCGTCGCGTCCCCGAAGGGGGGCGACAGGAGACGCAGGCGGGCCTTCCGTTCGGCTTCATAGAAGACAACCGGTGCGTCGCGCGCGCGGCGCTTTTCCATCTCGACAAGAGTGGCTAGACACCTGTCTCGTCCGAGAGCGCCTCGGCCGGAGGAAGCGCCGGCAGCAGGGACAGATTTTCAGGAGAAAACGGAAATGTTCAGACCGGGAAATAAGAAGGAACAGACGCACGGCGACGAGACCGCCGACTACACCCCGCAGACCCCCTCTTCGCAGAGCTACGGCGGCTCACAAACGGCCGCCTCTTCCTCCGGCGCGGCCGGCGCATCGTCGGACTACTCGGCGGCGACGGCCGCGAGCGGCCGCGCCGTCACCGAGAGCGAGTCGCTCGCCCGCGACATCAAGGAGGGCACGCTCTCGGGCTTCGTCGGCAACGGCACGACCCTGACCGGCGAGGCCAACTTCAAGGGCATGCTCCGCGTCGACGGACACCTCTCGGGGCGCGTCAGCTCCTCGGACGGCACGCTCATCGTCAGCAACAACGGGCAGGTGGACGCCAACGTCGAGGTCGCCGTCGCACAGATTTTCGGGACAGTGAACGGCGACATCATCGCCTCGAAGCGCATCGAGATGGGCCGCGTCGCGCGCGTCAACGGCAACATCCAGACGCCCGCGCTCGTCATCGAGAACGGCGCGACGTTCGAGGGCAGCTGCCGTATGGTCGCGCTGCGCGACGCGCAGGAGAACGAGAAGAAGGCTGACTCCGCTCCCAAGTCGGAGACGGCCACTTCGGCCGCCGCCTCTTCCTCGACGCCGTCGACGCCGTCGTCTTCGTCTTCCTCCTCGTCTTCGACCTCCTCCGGCTCGACCTCGACCCCGTCCTCGTCTTCCGCTTACGGCTCTTCGTCCTCGTCGAAGGACAAGGGCGCGTCCGGCTCTTCGAGCGTGACGGACGCGACCGGCGCGGTCAGTTAACCCGCCCGAGTCGACTCATACACGCGCGCCGCGCTTAAGCCCCGACGGGCGCTTAGGCGCGGCGCGCGTGCGTGTTACAATCCATCTTTCAGCTCAGCTGAAAGACTGGCAAGATGCTCGCCGTGAGGACTCAGTCACGCTCGACAGTTCGCAAGACCCGCCGCCCGCCGGCCGGTTTCCCCGTCGCACCGTCTCCCGAAAGCACACACAGGAACAGTTTCGTCAGAGGTAGAATCATATGAGCGCCATCATCGACACGCCGCCCCCCTCGGGGCTTGAGAGACATCACGAAGAGGTCGAGACCGTCACCATCCGCTTCGCCGGCGACTCCGGCGACGGCATGCAGTTGACCGGCACGCAGTTTACGAACACCTCGGCCGTCGTCGGTAACGACATCTCGACTCTGCCCGACTTCCCGGCCGAGATTCGCGCGCCCGCCGGAAGTCTCCCCGGCGTCTCCGGCTTTCAACTCAACTTCTCCTCGCGCGACATACGCACGCCCGGCGACCAGCCGAACGTGCTCGTCGCGATGAACCCGGCCGCGCTGAAAGTGAACCTCGACGACCTCGAAGACGGCGGGACGATCATCGTCAACACCGACGAGTTCAACAAGGAGAACTTGAAGAAGGCCGCCTACCCGGCGAACCCGCTCGAAGACGATTCTTTGCGCGGCTACCGCGTCCACCGCCTGCCGATTACGACCCTCAACATCCGCGCACTTCAGCAGGCCGAGGTCAAGCTCACGCGCAAGGAGATGGACAGGTGTAAGAACTTCTTCGCGCTCGGCGTCCTTTATTGGCTCTACGACCGCCCGATGGAGCCGACGCTCGAATGGATTCGCGCGAAGTTCGGGAAGAACCCAGAGGTCGGTCGCGCCAACGAGATTGCCTTGAAGACCGGCTACAACTTCGCCGACACGACCGAGGTCTTCACGACGCACTACACCGTCAAGAAGGCCGAGATTGCGCCCGGCAAGTATCGCAAGATTACCGGCAACGAGGCGACGGCCATCGGCTTCATCGCCGCCGCCGAACTCGCGGGCCAGCCGCTCTTCTACGGCTCGTACCCGATTACGCCCGCCTCCGACATCCTCCACGAGCTTTCGCGCCACAAGAACTTCGGCGTCAAGACCTTTCAGGCCGAGGACGAAATCGCGGCCGTCTGCGCGGCCATCGGCGCAAGCTTCACCGGACACGTCGGCATCACCGGAACTTCGGGGCCGGGTGTGGCACTCAAACAAGAGGCCATCGGACTCGCCGTGATGACGGAGCTTCCCTTAGTCATCATCAACGTCCAGCGCGGCGGCCCTTCGACGGGTCTGCCGACGAAGACCGAGCAGGCCGACCTCTTTCAGGCCGTCTGGGGTCGCAACGGCGAGTGCCCGGCCATCGTCGTCGCGCCCGCCACACCGGCCGACTGCTTCCACATGGCGATTGAGTCCGTCCGCCTCGCCTTCAAATACATGTCGCCGGTCTTCTACCTCTCGGACGGCTACCTCGCCAACGGCGCGGAGCCTTGGCTCGTCCCGGACGTCGCCGACCTGCCGAAGATTGACGTGACGTTCGCCACCGAGGCCAAAGACTTCATGCCCTACGCGCGCGACGAGAAAACTCTCGCGCGTCCCTTCGCACTGCCCGGCACGCCCGGCCTCGAACACCGCATCGGCGGCATCGAGAAGCAACACCTGACCGGCAACGTCAACTACGACCCTGAGAATCACCACTTCATGGTCACGCTCCGTCAGGCGAAGGTCGACGGCGCGGCGCAGGACATCCCCGATGTCGAAGTGTTCGGCGACGTGACGGGCAAGGTGCTAGTCCTCGGTTGGGGCTCGACCTACGGCTCGATTACTTCGGCCGTCGAGCGTCTGCGTCAGGAGGGCAAGTCGGTCTC
>DASUNL010000061.1:0-4042 GCA_036277175.1 Pyrinomonadaceae bacterium
AGTGACGAGCTAAGTCACGAGTTTCGAGCAAGCGTCCGACGTTCGGGGCCGCCGGTCGAATAAAAATAACAGTTGCCCGTCAGCTTGTCATCCGTCATTTTTCGACAGCCACCGACCCTCCATAGACGCCATTCACCATCCACCATTTACGATTCACGATTGACGATTCACGGCCATTAACTCGTCACTCGTCACCCGTCACTCGTCACTCGTCACTGCTCTTTCGTCACTCTTCGCTTTGCTTCGCTTCTTGCCAGAGCGCCTCCATCTCTTCGAGCGTGGCCTCGCCGGGCGCGCGGCCCTTAGCCGCCATCCCGCGCTCGACGTGGCGGAAGCGGCGTCGGAACTTGCGGTTCGTCAGCTTCAGCGCCGCCTCCGGCTCGACGCCCAAGTGGCGCGCGATGTTCGCGACCGCAAACAGCACGTCGCCCAACTCACCGCGCACCTGCTCGTCCCCTTCGGCGGCGAGCGTCGTCGCGGACGAGTCGGGAGTCGAAGTCTCACTCGTCGGCGTCCGCGCGCTCTCGCGCTGCTCTTTGATGGCCGCGCGCAGTTCTTCGATTTCCTCGTGCAGCTTGTCGAAGATGTCTTCGAGCCGCTGCCAGTCGAAGCCGACGCGCGCCGCCTTCGTCGCAATCTGGTGCGCCTCCATCAGCGCGGGCAGGCGCTTCGAGACGCCGTCGAGCAGAGACTCTTCGACGCCCGCGCCCGCAGCTTTCCCGGCCGCGCGCTTCTCCTCGGCCTTCATCGCCTCCCAGTTGCGCAGAAGCTCCTCGTTGTCGCGCACCGATGCGTCGCCGAAGACGTGCGGGTGGCGTCGCACCATCTTCGAGTGGATGGCCTCGGTGACGTCTTCGATTGAGAACTCGCCGCGCTCGCGCGCGACCTGCGAGTAGAAGACGATTTGAAAGAGCAGGTCGCCCAACTCGTCGCGCAGCTCAAGCGGCCGCCCCTCGCGCGCCTCCTCGACGGCCTCGAAGGCTTCGTAGGCTTCCTCCAAAAGCATCGGCGCGAGCGTCGCGTAGGTCTGCTCGCGATCCCACGGGCAGCCCTCGGGCGAGCGCAAACGCGACATCAGCGCGACGAGGTCGTCGAATGTGGCAGGCATGACGGACAGTCTAGAGTCTGGAGTGCGGAGTCTCAAGTCGAACCCCGCGCCCGACTACGGACTTGAGGCCGTGAAGAGAGGGGTGCTACCATCGCAGTCAAATTAAAATCCGAAGCGACGACACACAAACGAGATGAGCGAAGAGAAACCCACTTTCAAGATTACGGACAGGCGTCTTTTCAACGCCGACGGGACGCCGCGCGAGGACGTGGTGCGCGAAGAGGAAAAGACCCCGCCCGCGCCCGCAACCGAGACGACCGCAGGCGGCGACGACGCTACGGCCGCCGGAGAGCCGTCGAGCGGCGTGCGCGCGGAGGCGTCCGCGCCTTCGCCGGACGCGCAGACGCAAACGTCGCCCGGCGGCGGTTACGACGCGGAGGCCGACGACCCGCAGGAGTTCCTGATGATTGTCGAGTTCATCGCCTCGTTCGCGGCCGAGGCTTTGGGGATGACCGACCGCCCGCACCCGGCGGGGCAGCCGCCCGTCAACCTCCCGCTCGCCAAGCAGTGCATCGACATGCTCGGCACGCTCGAACGCAAGACGAGCGGCAATCTCAACGTCGAGGAGCGGCACGTCTTCGACATGATTCTCACCCAACTGCGCATGCAGTACGTCTCGCTCTCGGGCACGCAGAAAACGCCCGCGCCCCCGCGCGGCTTCTCCGGCGGCGACATCACGGGCGGGAGATAGCCGTCAGCGTTCAGCACTCAGCTTTCAGCTTTTGCGCGTGACCACGCTCAGCCGTTGAATAGAAAGTCGTCGCGCGCGTGAAGAGAAGTAGCTGAAAGCTGAATGCTGAACGCTGAACGCTTTTATGAAATTCACGCTTCTAGGCACGGGCACTTCGACGGGCGTGCCGTCCATCGGCTGCGAGTGCGAGACGTGCACGTCCGAAGACCCGCGCGACAAGCGCCTGCGCGTCTCCGTCTTAGTCGAGCACGACGGGCAGACCGTCATCATCGACACCTCTTCGGACTTCCGCCAGCAGGCCCTCCGTCATAAACTCCGACGCCTCGACGCCGTCCTCGTCACACACTGCCACGCCGACCACATCTTCGGCCTCGACGACATACGCCCCCTGAACTTTCGCCACGGCGCTTTAGGCGTCTACGCCAACGAGCGCGCGTGGCGCGACATACGACGCATCTTCCAGTACGTCTTCGAGCCGTCGCACTTCGGCGGCGGGCTGCCGCAAGTGCTCGCCCACACGGTCGTCGCGGGCGCGCCGTTCTGCATGAGCGAAGACTTCCGCGTGCTCCCGCTCGAAGTCATCCACGGGCGTCTGCCCGTCGTCGCCTACCGCATCAACGACTTCGCCTACGCGACCGACCTGAGCGAGATTCCCGACGCGACCATCGACGCTCTGCAAGGACTCGACGTACTCGTGCTCGACTGCCTGCGCGTCCACCGCCCGCACCCGACGCACCTGACCTTAGAGCGCGCGCTTCAGTACGTCGAACGCTTGCGCCCGCGCCGCACGTACCTGACGCACATCGCACACGACGTGCTCCACGCGCGCGACTCCCGACTTCTGCCCGACGGCGTCGAGTTCGGCTACGACGGACTGGTAATCAGTGACGAGTGACAGACAAGCTGTCAGCAATCAGCATTCAGCATTCAGCTCACGGCGTCCGCCGCGAGGCAGGCAGCAGCCGCGAATCAACGCAAGCTCTCGTCCGCTCTATAAAAGCTGAGCGCTGAACGCTGAACGCTGTCTCGTCACTCGTCGCTCGTCACTGCTTTCGTATGAGACTCTTTCACGGCACGGACAACGCTGAGATTCTGCGGCCGACGGTCTTGACTTTAGGTGTCTTCGACGGGCTGCACCTCGGCCATCAACTCATCGTCCGCACGGTCGTCGAGCGCGCGCGCGCGACGCGGGCCGTCCCGACCGTCATCACCTTCGACCCGCACCCGCGCGCCGTCCTTCATCCCGAGAGCGCGCCGCCGCTGCTCCAGACCTTCGACCAGAAGATAGAAGCCCTCTCCGTCCTCGGCGTCGAGCAGACGATAGTTATCCGCTTCACGCCGGAGTTCGCGCGCGTGCGCGCCGAGGAGTTCTTGCGCGACGTGGTGCGCGAACGCCTACACGCGAAGGAGGTCTATCTCGGCCGAGGCTTCGCCTTCGGGCACGACCGCGAGGGCGACATCGGTCTCTTGCGCCGCGCGAGCGGGCGTCTGGGCTTTTATGCAGACGAAGTGCCGGAGGTGCGTCTGCGCGGCACGCGCATCAGCTCAAGCCGCATCCGCGAGTTGCTCGCCGAAGGTCGCGTCAACCTCGCGCGTCGAATGTTGGGCCGTCCTTACGGCGTCGAGGGGCGCGTCGTGCGCGGGCAGGAGCGCGGGCGTGTCCTTGGATTCCCGACCGCGAACCTGCGGCCCGAGAACCGCGTCATCCCTCGGCGCGGCGTCTACGTGACGGCGACGCTCGTCGACGGCGCGTGGCGTCGGAGCGTGACGAACGTCGGCGTGCGACCGACGTTCGAGAGCGACGCCGAAGCTTCAGTCGAGACGTTCGTCATGGACTGGGAGGGCGACCTCTACGGCGACGTCGTGCGCGTGCGCTTCCTCCGTCGCCTGCGCGACGAGCGGAAGTTCGCCTCGGTCGCGGAGCTGAAAACGCAGATTGAGCGCGACGCGGCGCGCGCCGCTGAGTTTTTCCGGCGCGGCGGCGTGCGACGTACGCTCGCGGTCATTTAAAATCTTTGGATTCGGCGCGCGCGGTGTGAAGATTTCGCGCCACGCCGCATCTAACGAAGTCGCTCTTTTGTGGTACGGGCTTTGACTTATGAACTTTGCCGGCCGCGAGGCGTACCATTTTCGGGGCATCCCGGCGGGCGGGTTGGCATTTTTCAAACGGCGGCTGTCATAAATCTCTATTTGCGAAATCATCCACGGTGAACACGAACAAGGCAGAACTCAACAATGCGCCC
>DASUNL010000062.1:0-8352 GCA_036277175.1 Pyrinomonadaceae bacterium
GCCCGCGCGTCGTCGGCCGTGAGCGCGTTCAAGTGCTCGACGCCCTTCGTCACTGTTCGTCCGTCTCCACGTCGCAGTAGACGCGCATGCGCGCCACGCCGCCGTCCGGGTAGATTTGCAGGCGGACGTGCGTGACCGCGCCCACGTCCTTGATGGCCTCCGCGAAGAGTTGTCGCGTGTGCGCTTGCAGGCGCGCGCGCGGCAAGACTTCGCGCCACGCGAGCGCGGGCGCGTTCTGCTCATCGACGGGCATGCCCTCGGCGTCGCACGCTTCGAGCGAACAGCTCTCGGGGTAGTTGCCCTTGAAGTGCGACGTGTCGACCTCGACGCGCCTGACCGTGCCCTTCGCGCCGAGGCGGATGACGGCCCAGTCGTTGCCGGGGCCGCGACGGCGCTTCGTCTCCCAACCGTCGCTCATCGAGAGCGAAGGGCCGGGCATGATGAGGTTGTGACGGTGTCCGAAGAACATGTCGCTCGCCGCGACGACGAGGCCGCCATTTTCGACCGCCGCCAGATCGACTTCGCCCGGCGCTTTGAGACGCGCCGCGTCGGGCACGACCTCGCCGTAGATTCTGAGTCGCGCGACGCCGCCGTCCGGATAGATTTTGAAGCGGACGTGCGTGTGCCGCTCGACGCCCGCCACGGGAAAAAGGTTTTGCGAGTCGCCTTCGAGACGCTCGGGCGGAAGGATTTCCGTCCAGCGCGTCTCGTCGCCGAGCAGCTGTTCGACTTCGGGGTAGCCCTCGACGGCGCAGGCTTCGAGCGAACACTGTTCCGGATAGTTGCCGCGAAAGAAGCTCGTGTCGACGAGCGCGCCGCGTATGATGCCGGCGAGTCCCAAGCGTATCACGCACCAGTCGAAGCCGGGCGTGCGACGACGACGCGACTCCCAACCGTCCATCCACTTGCCGCGCTCCGTGTACACGCCTTCGCGCCAGAGGGGCGCGGCCGCCTTGAGCAGATTCTCCTTCGGCGCGAAGAAGTCGTCGTTGGCGTAGAGCACCGCGCCGCCCACGCGCTCGGCCGCGAGGTCTACAAGCTCCGTGAAATCCATTCCCCACCCCCACGTTTGATGAGCCGCCCCGCCTTGCACACGTCGAGGCCGCGCCCTCGTTCGTAGACGAGCGCGCCGCGCAAGTATGTCGCCTCGACCGTGCCGCTAAGAGTCTCGCCCGTGTAAGGCGTCAGCTTGTGCCGGTGCTCGATTGCCGAAGGCTCGACCTTGAAACTCTCTTCCGGATTCCAGACGACGAAGTCCGCGTCGCGCCCCTCGGCGATTGCGCCTTTGCGCGCGTCGAGTCCGGCAAGTTGCGCCGGGGCTTCGCAGAGCCAGCGCGCGAGCGTCGGAAAATCGAAGCCGCGCGCGCGCGCCTCCGTCCACACGACTGGCAGACGCAATTGCAGAGACGAGATGCCGCCCCACGCGCGCAGGAAGTCGCCCTCTTCGCGTAGCTTTAGCGCGGGTGGGCACGGCGAGTGGTCGGAGACTATCATCGAGAGCGTGCCGTCAGCGAGCGCGCCCCACAGACGCTCGCGGTTCTCGCGCTCGCGCACGGGCGGGCAGCACTTGAACTCGGTCGCGCCGTCCGCAATCTCTTCCGACGCGAAGCGAAGGTAGTGCGGGCAGGTCTCGGCCGTCAACGGCAGACCTTCCTCGCGCGCGCGCGCGATGAGCGCGAGCGAGTCCGAAGATGAGTGATGGACGACGTGCGTGCGCGCGCCCGTCTCGCGGCACAGGCGGACGAGCAAGTCAATCGCCTCGTCCTCGGCGGCGCGCGGACGCGAGCGCAGGAAAGTCTCGTAGCGTCGCGGGTCTTCAACGCCTTCTCCGAGTTTCGCCCCTGCGCGCTCGACCGGCCCCGGCATCTCCGCGTGCGCGATGAGCGTCGCGCCGAGACGCGCCAACTCGGGCATCGACGCGCGCAAATCCTCTTCCGACACGTTCGGAAACTCTTCGACGCCCGAGTGAATGAGAAAGCATTTGAAGCCCGCGACGCCCTCCTTGAACATCTCCGCGAGCGCGTCCATGTTTCCCGGTACAAGCCCGCCCCAGAAGCCCACGTCGACGGCGCACTTGCCTTCGGCCGCGTCGAGCTTCGCGCGCAGGTGTTCGCGTGTCGTGGTCGGCGGCAGACTGTTGAGCGGCATATCGACGATGGTCGTCACGCCGCCACGCGCCGCCGCGCGCGTCGCCGTCTCGAAGCCCTCCCAATCGGTGCGCCCCGGCTCGTTGACGTGGACGTGCGAATCGACGAGACCCGGCATCAGTACTGACTCGCTGCCGACTTCAACGACCTCGACGCCCACGCCCACATCTTCAAACTCCCCGACGGACGCGACCACGCCGTCGCGCACAAGAACGGACGCGGGCGCGCACCCGTCCGAAGTGACGACCCTCCGCGCGCGGATGACGAATTCACTCATGCTCGTCGCAAACGCCGAAGCTCATTCTTACCGAAGCCCTTGTCCGCTCAGTTGTGCCAGAAATTCTCTCAAGAGGTTCTCCGAAACCTTGCGACGGTAACGCGCCGTCGAGCGTATGTCGTCAATCGGCGCGACCTCTTCGGAGAGCATGCGCGCGGCCTCTTCAATCGTCGCCGCGTCGAGTTCGCGCCCGCGAAGCGCGTCCTCCGTCCGGCGGCAGCGAAGGACGACGGGCGCGACGCTCCCAAGCGCGATGCGCACTTCGCCGACGCGCGCGCCTTCGAGTTCGGCGTAAGCGGCGAGACAGACCTTCGAGATGGCCTGCGCGCGCCGCGTCCCGACCTTGTGCCAGTAGTGCGTCGCGCCCGGCGCGGGGCGCGGCAGACGCACGCGCGCGACGAGTTCGTCCGCGCGCATGACGGTCTGCTTGTAGCCCGTGTGAAAGTTTTCGTACTCGACCCAGCGCGCGCCCGACGCGGACAGGAGTTCGACCTGCGCGCCGTAGGCGATGAGTCCGGGCGGCGAGTCGGCGGCCGGTGAGGCGTTGGCGATGTTGCCGCCGAGCGTGCCGCGATTCTGGATGGCGAGTCCGCCCGTCTCGGCCGCCGCGCGGCACAGGATGGGAAACTCGCGTTGCATCGTCGCGCTCGCGCGCACGTCCGCGTAAGTCGTAAGCGCGCCGAGCGTGACGTGCGCGTCCGTCTCCTCGACGCCGCGCAGCTCCGCGAGCCGCCAGATGCTCACGAACTTCCTGTGCGCGAGACGCCCCGCCTCGAAGAGCACCATCAAGTCAGTCCCGCCCGCAAACGGTCGCCACTCGCCCGGCCTCTCGGCCAGCAGCGCCAGCGCCTCGCCCAAATCTCGCGGCACGCGCAACTCATAGTCGGGTACGTTGGCTCTCATCAACTTTTGCGGCAGGCGCGGACGACCGACTCGAAGATTTTTGTGTAGCCGGTGCAGCGGCAGAGGTTTCCGGCGAGGGCTTCGCGGATGGCGGCCTCGTCGGGGTCTGGGTCGCGCTCCAACAGTTGGACGGCCGCGAGCACCATGCCCGGCGTGCAGATGCCGCACTGCGCGCCGCCGTGTGTGACGAAGGCTTCCTGCACCGCGTGGAGACGTTCGTCGTCGCGGCCCGCGACGCCCTCGATGGTCTTCACGCGCGCGCCCTCGACCTGCGCGACGGGGACGAGGCAACTGTTGACGAGCGCGCCGTCAATCACGACCGAGCACGCGCCGCACTCGCCCTCGCCGCACCCTTCTTTCGTCCCCGTCAGGCGCAGCTCGCCACGCAAGACGTCGAGCAGGCGCGCCATCGGATAGGCGTCCACCGAAACGTCGCGGCCGTTCAACTCGAAGCCGAGTGTGACTTTGTTCTGGATGTCGCTCATCCTTCGCGTTCGTTCGGTCAAGTGGGACTCTCAAGCGCCGAACTGTTAAGCGCCGATTGTTTCCGCGTCCGGCTCAAGCTCCGACGCTTCCAACAAATCTTCCGGCATCACGGGGACGTGATTCAGAGAGAGTCCCGTGGCGTGCTCGACGGCGTTGAGGATGGCGGGCGCGGGGCCGTCCATCGGAAGCTCGCCGATGCCCTTCGCGCCACCCGGCCCGCGCGCGTAAGGGTTCTCCTCGAAGTAGACGCGGATGGGCGGCACGTCCATCGACGTCGGGATGATGTAATTGGTCATCTGCCCGTTCGCCATCCGCCCGTCGGCCCACGCGACGCGCTCGTAGAGCGCAAAGCCGATGCCTTGCGCGACGCCGCCCTCGATTTGCCCGGCCGCGAGGACAGGGTTGATGACGCGCCCCACCTCCTGCACGGCGACGAAGTCTTCGACGCGCGCCTCGTAAGTCAGAGTGTCGTAAGAGACCTCGGCGACGTAGACGGCCCAAGCGTATGCGCCATAGGCGTCGCCACGATAACGCTCGTCGTCCCAGTTGATGTCTTCGGGCTGCTTGTATCGACTGAAAGACTTGAGCGCGCCGTGCTGCTCGACGTAACGTCCGCACGCGCGCCGGAACTCTTCGGGCGTGTACTTCTCACCGATTAACCCCGCGCCCGCGAGCGTCTGTTTTAAGCCGAGCGCGGCAGACTCGACGAGCTTGCCGACTATCATGGCGGTGCGCGAGGCGACGGTCGGGCCGCTGTTCGGGACTTCGGCCGTATCGGGCTGGCGCACCTCCACGTCGTCCTCACCGATTCCGAGCGCCTCGGCCGCAATCTGCGCGAAGATGGTATTCGTCCCCTGCCCTATCTCTGTGCTCGCGGCCAGAACTTCGACGCGCCCGTCGCGCGTCGCTTCGCACCCGACGACCGACTCCAAGAACTTCTCGCCCGACCCCGTGAACCCCGCGCCGTGCATGAAGGTCGCGAAGCCCACGCCGCGTTTGACCGTCTGACCCGCGCGCGCGTTCTCGCGCTCAAACCGCTCGCGCTTCGCTTGATAGTCGGAGAGCGCGAGCGCGCGAGTCAGCAAGCCCTCCATGTCCACCGGCTCGCGTATGACCTGTTCGGTGGCGGTCGTCTCGCCCTCGTGTATGAAGTTGCGCCGTCGGAACTCTTCCGGCGTGAGTCCGACGGCGCGGGCGACCTTGTCCATGTGTCGCTCCAAAGCGAAGATGCTCTGCGGCGCGCCAAACCCCCGGAACGCTCCGTGCGGCGGGGCGTTGGTCGCGACTGCCGAACTCCTGATGCGCACGTTCGGGCACGAGTAAGGCCCGGCGGCGTGAATCGTGCCGCGCGAGAGCACGACCGACGAGAGCGTCGCGTAAGCGCCGCCGTCGACGACGAACTCGATTTCCATCGCCAAGAGTTTCCCTTCGCGCGTGACGGCCGTCCGGTGTCGCGTGCGCGAGGGGTGACGCTTGGTCGTCGCCGTCATGTCCTCGGCGCGGTCGTAAATTATTTTCACGGGCCGCCCCGACTTTAAAGCGAGTAGCGCCGCGTGGCCCGCAATCATCGAAGGATATTCTTCCTTGCCGCCGAAGCCGCCGCCCGTCTCCGTCTGCACGACGCGCACCCTGTCCTCCGGCAGGTTGAAGAGCTTGATGAGCGACTTGTGAACGTAGTAGGGGCATTGCATCGAACCCCAGACGGTGACGCCGTCCGCCTGCGAGGCCGTGGCAATCACGCCGTTCGTCTCGATGTAGAGCTGCTCCTGCGCGCCCGTCCGGTACTCGCCCTCGACGACGATGTCGGCCCGCGACCAGACGTCGTCCACGTTCCCCTTGTCGACGAGGTACGACTTGAAGACGTTGTCCTCGCCCCAGACGATTTCCTTCTTCGCCAGCGCGTCCTCGATGGTGAAGACGGGCGGGAGCGGCTCGACCTCGACGCGGACGGCGCGGCGCGCTTCTTCCAAGAGGTGCTTGTCCTCGTGCGCGATGAGGAGGACGGGTTCTTCCAAGTGATTCGTGACGCCGTCGACGAGGTAGGGCTGGTCGAGTTGAATGAGCGCGACGTAGTTCGCGCCGGGGATGTCTTTGGCCGTGACGATAACGAACTCGTCCCAAGGTATCGAGGGGTCGAAGTGGATTTCGCGTATGCGCCCGCGCGGGGCGGAGGTGTTGCGGACGGTCGCGCCGTAGAGCATGCCGGGCAAAGTGATGTCGTCCACGTAGCGTGCGCGGCCCGTCACCTTCGCGCGCCCCTCCTTGCGCGGCACGGCACGGCCCAACAGTTGTTCGGGCATCCTTTCCCTCCGCGGGCAATACTACAACGACTTGTTCTGATGAGGCTAAAGAAACTTTGACGGCGGCCGCGCGGTCGATGAATGCCGCGCGGCCGCCGCTCTCTGAAGTCTAATCGCCGCCGCCGCCCGCGCCGACGCCCACGCGCCCGTTGCTCGGCACTTCGCGCGCTTCGGTCTCGACGGTCGCGGCCTCGTCCAACTCCTCGCGCTCCTGCCGGCGGCGCGCGAACGCGGCCTTGAGCGAGACGATTGCGCGGCCGGGCAGCGACGCGGCGCGCCCGAAGATTGACGAGCGCCACCACGCGCTGCGCCGCAGGTCGTCGAAGACCGAGTAGGCGACGGGCGTGACGAGAAGTGTCAGGACGAGCGAGAGCGTCTGACCGCCGATGACGACGGTGGCGATGGAGCGTCGTTCTTCAGCGCCCGGCCCCGTGCCCAATGCGAGCGGGAGCATGCCCGCGACGAGCGCAATCGTCGTCATCAGAATCGGGCGCAGGCGGTCGCGGTTGCCCTGCATGATGGCGTCTTCGCGCGTCAACCCGCGCGCGCGCAGGTTGTTCATGTGGTCGATTTGAAGAATCGAGTTCTTCTTGACGACGCCGAAGAGGACGAGGATGCCGAGCGCCGAATAAAGGTTCAGCGTGTCGCCCATAATCCACTGCGAGAGCAGCGCGAACGGAATCGCGAGCGGGAGGCTCAGCAAGATGGTGATGGGGTGGATGGTGCTCTCGAACTGCGACGCGAGGATCATGTACATGAAGATGATTGAGAGCAGGAAGGCCCAGATGAACTCGTTGAAGGTGCGCTCAAGTTCGCGGCCGCGCCCCGAGACGGTCGTCGTGTAGGCGGGCGGCATGTTCATGTCGCGCGCCGCCCCGCGCATCGCCTCGATGCGGTCGGCCAAGGCGAAGCCGGGCGCGACCGTCGCGCGCACCGACACCTGCCGCTCGCGGTCGAGGCGGTCGATGCGCGAGGGCGAAGTCTCGCGCTTGATGCGGACGAGGTTGTCGAGGCGCACCAATCCCGCGCGCGCGCTCGGCACGTAGAGGCGCGAGATGGTTTCGGGGTCGCTGCGGTCGCCCTGCGTCAGACGCAACTGCACGTCGTAGGACTCGTTGACCGAAGCGTCCTGAAAGCGCGAAGCCTCTTGGTCGCCGCCGACCATCAAGCGCAGAGAGTTGGCGATGTCGGCCGTCGAGACGCCCAAGTCGGCCGCGCGCTGGCGGTCAATCTCGACGCGCAGCTCCGGCTTGTTGAGCCTGAGCGAAGTGTCGAGGTCGATGATGCCGCCGACCTTCTCGGAGCGTTCGACCAACTCGTCGGCGTAGCCGCTCAGCGCGACGATGTCGGGGCCGCGCAGGACGAAGTCGATGTCGGTGCGCCCGCCGACGCCGAAGTTAAATGACGGCGCGTTTCGCACGCCAGCGCGCAGTGGCGAGAACTTGCGAAGTCTGCGGCGCAACTCCTGCATCACGTCCTGCTGCGTGTAGTTGCCGCGAAATGCGTCGAGCGGGCGGCCCTGCTTGAGCGAGTTCCAGAACTTGGTGAACGAGAGCGTGCGCTCCTCGTGCGGCGCGATGCGGACGTAGGCGTTGCCCTGATTGACGCCGCCGAGGAACGAGCCGCCGACCGACGAGAGCACGAGCCGCACGCCCGGCGTCGACATAATCTCCTTCTCGACGGCGAGCATCGCCTCGTTCATCACCGGCAGGTTCGTCCCCTCCGGCGCGTTCACCGAAACCTCGAACTCGGCCTCGTCCACGTTGGTCGGGATGAACTCCTGTTTGACCGAGCGATAGAGCGGGACGCTCGACAGGATGACGAGGATGGCGACGACCGAGGCGGCGAGCCTGTGCCGCATCGTGAACGCGAGCGCGCGCATGTAGGTGCGCTCGATGTAGCCGTAGAAGCCCCGGCGCGAAGCGGCCGCGGCTTCACCGTCGCCGTGTCCGTGACCGCCGCCGCCCTTCTCCGCATCTTCCGTCCGCAGCAGACGCGAGGACATCATCGGCGTCAGCGTGAACGAGACGAGCAGGGAGACCATGATGGCGACGGCCGCCGTGATGCCGAACTGGTAGAGGAAGCGCCCCGAAATCGACGACATGAAGGAGACGGGCAGGAAGATGACGACGAGCGAAAGCGTCGTCGCCAGCACGGCGAGGCCGATGTCTTTCGTCGCCTCGCGCGCCGCCTCCATCGGCCTCATCTTCTTCTCCTCGATGAAGCGGAAGATGTTCTC
>DASUNL010000063.1:0-2655 GCA_036277175.1 Pyrinomonadaceae bacterium
CTTCAGCGACCGATGAAGCCCGCGCCTCCTGACACGTCACGCCGCCGCGCGTCCGAGTGGCGGCGTGATTGTGCTCCGGCGTTCGCCCTTCATGGCTCGCCGCCTTCCTCACTGCTATCATGACGGCGATGAGCGCCGAGACTCTCAGTCAAACATCAAGTCGCGCCCTGAGCGTTAGGCGCGGGCGCGCTTTAGAATATCTGACCATCGGCTGGAACGTGCTTGAGGCCGTCGTCGCCATCGGCGCGGGCCTCTTCGCGGGCAGCGTCGCCCTCGTCGGCTTCGGCGTCGACTCCGTCATCGAGTCCTCGTCCGGCGCTGTTCTGCTCTGGCGTCTGAGCGGAGGCGAGCGCGGCGAAGCGAGGGAGCGCACGGCGCTGCGGCTCGTCGGCGCGAGCTTCCTACTGCTCGCCGCCTACGTCGCTTTCGGCGCGGGGAAGTCGCTCCTCACGCGCGAGCCGCCGGAAGCGAGCTACACCGGCATCGGCCTCGCAGCCCTGTCGCTCGTCGTCATGCCGCTCCTCGCCAGAGCCAAGCGGAGAGTCGCGGCCGAGCTTAACAGCCGTGCGCTAAAAGCCGACTCAAGACAGACCGACCTCTGCGCATACCTGTCGGCCATCCTGCTCGGCGGGCTTCTCTTAAACGCGCTCTTCGGCTGGTGGTGGGCCGACCCCGTGGCGGCCCTCTTGATGACGCCCATCATCGTGCGGGAAGGCGTCGAAGCCCTGCGCGGCGAGACGTGCGACGACTGCCATTAAACACTTTCACCTAAGCGGCGACGCGCAGTCATCCCGCCGCTCGGCGTCCCTCGGGGGTTGACCCGTCGAGCGCGAGCGGGGCACAATCCCGCCGAACTTTTGATACTCTCGATTCCGAGGCGTGAAGCGATGCAGCAGGCACTAGGGATGGTTGAATGCATGGGGCTGGTGGCGATGATCGAGGCGGCCGACGCGATGGTCAAGGCCGCCAACGTCACGCTCGTCGGCTACGAGAAGATCGACGCGGGGCTGGTGACGGCGATTGTGCGCGGCGAGGTGGCGGCCGTGCGCGCGGCCGTCGACGCCGGAGCGGCCGCCGCCTCGCGGGTCGGCACGGTCGTCGCGACGCACGTCATCCCGCGCCCGCACGCCGAAGTGGACGACGCCGTCCCCGTCCTCCGCACGGGCGAGACGACGCGCAAGAAAATCTCAGGCTCCGTGCGCGGCAAGTAGACGCGGCGCGAAGGCTCGCGCGCGGGCGGGCGGTCGCTTCAGGGGACGAAGCGGTAGCCGACGCCTCGGACGGTGAGCAGGTGGCGTGGCTTCGAGGGTTCGTCCTCGATGTACTTGCGCAGGCGCACGACGAAGTTGTCGATGGCGCGCGTGTCGGTGTCCTCGCGAAGATTCCAGACGTCTTCGAGCATCGCCTTGCGCGAGACGGCGCGGCCCGCGTGCCGTATGAGATAGCGCAGAAGCTCCGCCTCCATCAACGTCAGACGCACGGTGCGCCCGCCCGCGCGCAACTCCAACGCGCCGAAGTCGAACGTCCGACCCGCGAACGTAAAGACCTCCCCGTCATCTTCAAACGACCGCGCGCGCGCGCCTTCGACACGCGCCGCCCCTTCTCGCGCCGCGTCGTCGCGCATCGCATCTTCGCGAGTCTCGCGCGCGAGCCACTCGCGACGCCTCAGCAACCCACGCAGACGCGCGGTGAGAATCTCAAGCTCGAAGGGCTTGGGCAGGTAGTCGTCCGCGCCCGCCTCGAAGCCGCGCAGAACGTCTTCGGGCCTCCCGCGCGCCGTCAGCATAAGCACGGGGACGAACTGCCCCGACTCGCGCAGACGCGCGACGACCTCGAAGCCGTCCGCGCCGGGCAGCATCACGTCGAGCACGACGGCGTCAAACTCGCGCCGCGCGTCGCCGTCGCCGACGAGGAGCGCGAGCGCCGCCTCGCCGTCGCCCACGGTCTCGACGCGGTAGCCTTCCGCTTCGAGGTTGAAGCGCAGGCCGTCGGCCAGATGCTTCTCGTCCTCGACGATGAGAACCGCGCCGCTCATCTGTCCTCCCCGGCCGCGCGCGGCAGCAAGATGGTGAACGTGCTCCCGCGCCCCGGCCCCTCGGACTCGGCGTAGACGCGCCCGCCGTGCTGCTCGACGACCGAGCGGACGATGAAGAGGCCGAGGCCCGTCCCCTTGACGCGCGCCGCGATGCGCCCCGGCGCGCGGTAGAAGCGATTGAAGATGCGGCGCGTCTGGCCGGGGCGGATGCCGACGCCTCGGTCGCTGACGCGCACCGCCACGGTGCGCGCGTCCTGCGCCTCGACCGCGACGGTCACGGCCACCTCCTTCGGCGAATACTTGACGGCGTTGTCGAGCAGGTTCGAGACGGCCGTGCGCAACTCCTCGCGGTCGCCGCGCACGGCCGCGCGCGCCGCGCCGCCCGCGACCTCGACGTAGCGC
This sequence comes from Pyrinomonadaceae bacterium, assembly GCA_036277175.1. Taxonomy (GTDB): domain Bacteria; phylum Acidobacteriota; class Blastocatellia; order Pyrinomonadales; family Pyrinomonadaceae; genus DASQDT01. The sequence goes on from DASUNL010000063.1 coordinate 2,438, forward strand.
AGCGCGTTCGGGTCGAGGTTGTAGTGTGCGCGCGTCGTCTCGGCGCAGTCGCGGACGAGTTCGCCGACGTCGACGAGGCGCGCGCGCATGCGACGGCCGCGATGGCCGGCGCGCGCCGCCTGCAAGACCTGCTCGACCGTGCCGAGCAGGCGCGCGCTGTCGGCGAGCATCACGTCGAAGAACTCGCGCCGCTGCCGCTCGTCGACGTCGCGGGTCTT
>DASUNL010000064.1:0-2632 GCA_036277175.1 Pyrinomonadaceae bacterium
TTCCTCTCCACCTGCTCCTGCGGCTCGATGGCCGCGCGCAAGCCATCGCCCTCCGGGATGTTCAACTCGTGGTTGCCGGGGACGAGGACGCACTTTTCGAGCAAGTCGGCGGGGACGATGTCGAAGAAGCGACGCCACTCGGCGGCCCTCCCGCCGTCGGTCATGTCGCCCGTGATGAGGACGGCGCTCACCTCGTCCGCCTCCCGGCCGCCGAGTTCTTCGAGCGCGCGGCGGAGGGCGAGGTTGCCGCCCGGCCCTCCGTCCACGCGCGCGGTCTCGTCGGTCGCCGTCACGTGCAGGTCGGTCAGATGCGCGACGGTCGCGACCGGGGCGGCCGACCGAGGCGCTTGAAAGCTCGCCACCTTCTCCGCGCGCGTCGGGCTTATCTCAGACCTGAACGCGAAGACGATTTCCTCGACGAGCCAAAACAGAAGCAGGTAGAGGTAGGCCAGCGCGAAAAGCTTTAGCCAACCAATCTCTACTAGTGTGCGCCCGAGTCCGCCGAGCAGTTCCAGCGGCCTGCGCCAACCGGCCGCGAGCGCCGTCGCCGCGTCGCGCGCGTCGAGCATGTAGAGGCCGAGCCACACTATCGCCGCGAACAGCAGCGCGCAGACGAGCGCGTGAAAGAGCACGAGTTGGACGCGACCGGGGAATGCGCCGAGGATAAAGACGCGCAGACGCGCGCTTAGGCGGTTGAGTTGAAAGTCGCGGAGGATGAAGCGCGGCGCGATGATGAAGAAGAAGACGACGAATATGAAGGCGAGCGGCCCGAGCAGGATTCGGACGCCCTGCCTGACGCTGTCGAATCCGCCGAGGTCTACGGGGAAGTAGAGCAACCACAGCCCGCCCCACATGAGGAGCGCGTAGACGAGCGGCAGGACGAGCCACATCATCACGTTGACCGTCACCGTGTACTCGTCAACCTCCGGCCCTTCGACCCACGGCTTGATGCCGAAGCGCGGCGAAGAATTATCGGGCATGAGGTCGAGTTCTCACTTTCTTCCGGCGCGCGGGCGTACACCGCGCCGCGCGTTAAGTTTGACGGGAAGTTGTGCGCGCGCGAGGTCAGTCGAGCGGGTTCTCTTCCGACTCCCAAGTGACGAAGAAGAGGCGGTACTTGTCGGGGTCTTGGACGGAGACGAAGCGCCCGCCCCAACCTTCGTCGGCGGGCGGCGAGACTTCCGCGCCGCTCGTCTTCAGACGCTCGTAGAACTCGTCCACGTCTCGGACGCCGAAGAAGAAATGGACGCCGCGCCCGCGCCGTAGCATCGTCTCAAGCTGCTCGACCAGCGTGATTCTCAAATCGCCCGCGCGCAAAGTGGCCGTCGGCGGCTCGGCCTCCGCGTTCTCGGTCAACAACTCGAAGCCAAGCGTCTCGCGATAGAAGCCGAGAGATTCTTCGAGGCTGTTGACTTCGAGGAAGACGAGGTCTAAGCCTTTGACTTGCGCGCCCGTCATATCGCGGTCAGCAACAGATAGACGCCGTAGACGCCCGCGCCCACGCCGCCCCAGAAGAGGCATTCCTGCGCCCAGACGAAGCGCGTGAAGATGCCGCCACGCCGCGCGCGACTCCGCGCGAACGTGAGCGCGCCGTGCGCCATCAAGACGCCCATCAGCACGACCGCGCCGGCCAGAAGCGCGAGCGGCCAGAGGAAACGCACGTAGTGGAAACGGACGAGGAAGAGCAGCACCAGCCCGGCGAGCACGCAGAGCCACGCGCCGATGATGCGCCCGCCGACGAGGTCGGCCTGCGCCGCTTGAGAGGTGTAAGGGACGAACCTCGCGCCCGACCGCTCGAACGCGCCCGCGTAACTGAGTCCGCTCCTACGCACTTCCGCCTCCTCGCGCGCCTCGCGCCTCGCGTCGTCATAGACGCGCCGCGCCTCCGCGTCGCCGAGGACGCGGTAGGCTTCGTTGAGCGACTTCATGCGCTCCTCGTCGCCGCCTCGGTCTGGGTGGTGACGCACGGCGAGACGCTTGTAGAGGCGTTCTATCTCCTCCTGCGGCGCGTCCTCGTCCGCGCCGAGCGTGGCGTAATAATCACTCTCGTCCTCGAAACGCATCTGCGCCCCCGCGCGAGCCGGAATGCGCAGATACTAACCGCACACGCCGACGCGAGTCCACACCTTTCGCGGCCTCGCAGACGAGCGCGCGCTCTCTATGATAATGTCGGTATCGCAGTTGGTGATGGCACGGACTTCGAGTTGGAGTTAGAGAGAGATGACTTTACATTTCGCGGCGGGCGACGACCTCGTGTTTCAGGTCGAGAGCGGCTTCGGGCTTTTGCGCGTGCTCGCGGTCGGCGAGCGCGACGGCGCGCCCGTCTGGCACTTACTCGTCTATGAGGATTTTTATCCGGACGTGGAGTGGGCCGAGGCCGCGCTCGCGGGCGACGCCCCTTTGAGCGTCCGCCAACCGCATCTCGCGCTCACCGACCACGCCTTCGAGAAGACCCCGGCCGCGCGCCTCGGCAACCGCCCCGTGTCGGAAGAAGAACTCGCGGCCTTCCGCGCGTGGGCCGAGAGCGGCGGCGAAGTCTCCGACCGCTCCGTCCTACTTCTACTCGGCATGCGATAAATGTCAGTACCGCCTGCGGTAGCGGGCGGGTCTCGACCATGCTAAGACCCGCCCG
>DASUNL010000065.1:0-2746 GCA_036277175.1 Pyrinomonadaceae bacterium
AGAAGCTCGCCGCGCAAAAAGACAAGCGCGGGGCGGCGGTCGCGGCCCACCGGCCGGCGCGGGTCGGTCGGCACTTCGGTGATGTCGCGGGCCAGCTCGGTCGCCGCCGTGTCGGCGAACGCGGCCTCGTCCACGTCTGACATTGGACGCTCCTCGTCACTCACGCCGCGCATCTTAGCGCCACGGGCGGCCGCGCGTCTACGGCCTCTTGGCCGCCCGGCCGCCGCCGCGCTTTCTTGTCGCGCCCGCGCCGCTCTTCTATAATTCATCGCCACCATTCACGACAGTCAAGGGTTCGCTGCAAGGAGTCTGCCGATGTTGACGAAGGAGAAGGAACTGGCCGAGTGCCGGGCGACGCAGCTCGTGCCGTCGGTCGAGCGCGTGTCGGTCGCGCGGCTGCCGACCGAGAGCGGCGAGTTTCGCATCGCGGGCTACCGGTCGCTCGTGAGCGACGAGGAGTTCGTCGCGCTCTTCAAGGGCGAGTTCGAGCGCGGCGTGCCCGCGCTCGCGCGCATCCACTCGCAATGCCTGACGGGCGACGTCTTCGGCTCGCGCAAGTGCGACTGCGGGCCGCAACTGCGCCGCGCGATGGAACTCATCGAGCAGGAGGGGCGCGGCTGCATCGTCTACCAGCTTCAGGAGGGGCGCGGCATCGGCATCATCAACAAGATTCGCGCCTACGCCTTGCAGGACGAGGGCGCGGACACCATCGAGGCCAACGAGCGGCTCGGCTTCGCCGCCGACCTGCGCGAGTACCGTCAGTGCGCCGAGATTCTATTCGACCTCGGGATGTGCGAAGTGCGCGTGATGTCGAACAACCCTTTGAAGCTGCGCGCGATGGAGGAGGCGGGCCTGCGCGTCGTCGAGCGCGTGCCGCTCGAAGTCGAAACCTCGAACTGCGCGATGCACTACCTGCGCACGAAGAAGGAGAAGATGGGCCATCTCCTCGATACGATTGAGTGATGAATCAGTTTTCGGTTTTCGGTTTTCAGTTTTCGGAAAAGAACCCTTGTCTTGCTGAAAACTGAAAGCTCAAAACTGAAAACTGAAAACTGTCCTCGTGAGCGAACGCATCTACCGCGACCCCGTCCACAACATCATCCGCCTCCGCACCGACTCGGACGAGGGGCGTCTGATGGTGCGCCTCGTCGACTCGTTCGAGTTCCAACGCCTGCGCCGCATCAAGCAGTTGGGACTGGCGCTCTACACCTATCAGGGCGCGGAGCACTCGCGCTTCGCACACTCTCTCGGCGTCCTCCACCTGATGACGCGCGTGCTTGACCGCCTCTCGGAGTCTTACCAAATCTCGCCCGAAGACCGCGCCGCCGCGCGCGCCGCCGCGCTCCTCCACGACGTCGGCCACGGCTCCTACTCGCACGTCATGGAGAAGGTCTTGCACTTCCACCACGAGGAGTGGACGGTCGCGGCCGTCCTCAGCGAGGAGACGGAGGTCGGCCGCATCCTGCGCTCGCACTCGGCCGAGATGCCCGAGCGCGTCGCCGCCATCATCGAGGGCCGCTTCCAGCCCGCCTACCTCTCACAGCTCGTCTCGTCGCAGCTCGACGTCGACCGCATGGACTATCTCCTGCGCGACTCTCTGATGACGGGCGCGAAGTACGGCATCTACGACTTGGAGTGGGTCGTCAACGCCATCGCCGTCGACGAAGAAAGCGACCGCATCTACGTCACGGCGCGCGGCCTCTACGCCGTCGAGGAGTACTTGCAGGCGCGCTACTACATGTTCCGTCAGGTCTACTTTCACCGCACCCTGCGCTCGGCCGAGGCCGTCCTGCGTTCGGCCCTGCGGCGCGCGCTCGAACTCACCGAGCGTGGCGCGGAGGTCTGGTGCGCGCCCGGCACGGCCTTCGAGAAGGTCTTGCGCCGCCGCCCCCTCGGACTCCACGACCACCTTGAGATGGACGACTCCGACGTGCTCTTCCACATCAAACAGTGGGTGCGCGCCGACGACGCGGTGCTCTCGGACTTGAGCCGCCGCTTCATCGGCCGTCGCCTCTTTAAAGCCATCGACCTCGACATGCCCGAAGACGAGCGCGCCGACTTTCTCACGGCGGCGCGCGACGCGGTCGAGCGCGCGGGGTTTGCCCCCGACTACTACTTCATCGAAGACCACGCCTCGGACGTTCCCTACTACTCTTACTACTCGGCCGAGGGCGCGGAGCCGAAGGCGCGCATCTACGTCGAGGATGGCTACGCGCGTCCGCGCGTCCGCGAGATTAGCGAAGTGAGCGAGGCCGTGCGGGGACTTCGCGGCTACCACCTCCACCGCGTCTGCTTCCCGCCCGAAGTCAAGGAAGAGATTTACGCGCTCTACCACGGGGGCGAGGCGGTGAGCGCGGATTGACGACGAACAACAGCAGGCCCTTCATCTTTCACTCCCCGCTCTTAAACGTCCGTCGCAACTCACTTTTGAACTCGATGTCTCACGCGCCGTCCACACACGCGAACACTCTGCGCGGCCTCTTCACGCTCGCCGCGTGCCTGCTGCTCTTCGGCGCGGCGCGGGGCGGCGAGGGCGCGTCGCTCGACTCCTATTCGGCGCGACCCTCTTCCACGCCGCAGGATGTCGCCAGCCGACCGCGCGCGCGCGTCGCCGTGCTCGATTTCGGCGAGACGGCGACGGGACTTCGCGCCTCGCAGCAGGTCGCCGACGCCATCGCCACGGGCGAGCACGTCGCACTCGTCGAACGCGGGCAGTCGCGCATGGCCGCGCGCGGGATGGGCTACA
>DASUNL010000066.1:0-4989 GCA_036277175.1 Pyrinomonadaceae bacterium
TGCGTCGTCAGCCTCCCCTCCTCCCAAGGCTCTCCCCGCAGCGCGCCGAGCAAGCAACTCTTTCCCACCTCCCCCTCGCCGATTAAAATCAGCTTCGCCTCATTCAAAACCACCTGCGCCCTAGCCTTCGCCCGCAGATAGCGTTTGACCGCGTCCGTGCCTTCCGCGACGGCGGCGGCGAGCTCGGGATTAAAAGGGTTTCTGTCGAGGTGCAGGCTTGAAATCTCAAGCACCGCCAGTGACGGGGGTAAATCGACCAGATGGTTATCGTTCAGCCACAGTGTGCTCAAGCTCGCGAGTTCGCCAATCCATTCCGGCACACTCGTGAGTTCGCAATATGCCGCTCCGAGCGCCAAGAGTCCCGTACACGAACGCAGCCAACTCGGAAGCTGGCCTATGGGATTACCCATGCCCGCCGAGCCAATGTACAAGTGCGTGAGTCGATGCCACCTTACCGGAAACTCTGACAGACTGCTTAGTTGGTTTCCGCTCAAATCCACCCACTCCAACTTTGTGAGCTCGCCGAGAGACTCAGGCAGCTCGGTCAACTGGTTAGCTAAGACGTCGAATGTCACTAACTGCGTGAGTTGGCCCAAAGACTCCGGTAACTCGGTCAGTCGGTTGCCGGAAAGCTTCAGCGTGTTGAGCCGAGCGAGCTGGCCCATCCACTCCGGCAACTCCGTCAGTCGGTTGTGGGAGAGGTTGAGGGACTTTAACTGCGTGAGCCGGCTCAGAGATTCCGGCAACTCCGTCAGTTGGTTGTCGGAGAGGTTGAGGGACTCCAACTGCGTGAGCTGGCTCAGGGACTCCGGCAGTTCGTCGAGTTTCGGCGAGTCGGCATCATACTCACCGCTGAGATCGAGTGACTTATCCCCCGACCGTCGCGCTTCTTCAATCTTCTTTTCGGCCTCTCGGTAGGCTTCGTTTCGCGACATTGTTAGCACCTCTCATCTTAAATCGTGGCGGCGTCTGAGTCGGTGCGCCGCATGCGCCGTCGGCGATGGGGCGGGCGTCGGAGTTCGGCCCGTCCGCGGCCTCTGTGTTACTCGCCGCCTTGGGTGAAGAGGCGGCGGTAGTCTTCGGGGGAGGCGGGGGCGACGCGGGCGAGTTGGAGGTTCTCTTCGACGTGGGCGGGGCGGCTCATGCCGACGAGTGCGGTGGTGATGCCGGGGGTGGAGCGGACGAATTGGATGGCGGTCTGCGCGTCCGTGGCGAGCGAGCCGAGGGGTTCGCGCACCTCTTCGGGCAAGCCTTGGGCGACGCGGCCCTGAAAGAGAGACGCGCTGGCGACGACCGTCACGGCCAGCTCGCGCGCCGCTTCGAGGACGGTCATCAACTCGCCGTCGATTCTCTGGTTCGCGAGCTCAAGCGCCTCGGGCATGCCGAGGTTGAAGGGGAGTTGGATGAAGCGGAAGCCGTGTTCGTCGCCGCCCGCCGCCTCGCGCGCCAGCTCCACCATCCGCGCGAGCGAGTGAGACCCTCGCGCGCCCTCGGGGACGCGGAAGCCGTTCCAAGTCGCCACGCCGTAAGCGCGCAGACGACCGGCCGCGCGCTCTTCTTCGAGTCGCGCGAACGCCGCGCCGAGACGCGCGTCGAACTCCTCGGGCGTGAGCGACGCGGCCTGCGTCTCGGGGTTGTGTATGTAGTAGACGTCGACGCACGCGATGTGCATGTTGCGGAGCGACTGCGCGAGCTGGTGCGCCAGATAGCGCGGCGTCATGCAGTGGCTTCCGCCGACGATGTCCGAGAAGTCGGCGACGCCCGTCCGCACGAACGTCTCCTCGACGTAGGCGCGCACGTCGCGCGGCGGTTCGTTGTCGAAAGGCAGATAGCCGCCCTTCGTGCAGACGACGAGTTCTTCGCGCGTGAAGCCCCCGCCACTCGTCAAACGTTCGAGTGCGTCGCCGATTGAGCGTTCGCTGCGCTGGAAGCGGTAGTTGGCCGCCGTGTCGATGACGTTCGCGCCCAGCTCGACGGCGCGCTCGACCGAGCGTGCGTAGGCGCGGTCGGTCTCCTCGTCCCACTCGCCGAGGTACGTGCCCGTGCCGATGGAAGAGAGCCAGAGGTTCTGCTCGAAGCGGAAGTGTTGCTCGTCGCGCGCCACCTCGAAACGGTCGCGGTAGCGTGCCGTGCCCTCTTCGGTGGCGAAGCCTTCGATGGTCATCTAGCGCCCCCTCTCGTCCTTGAAGACCGCGCCGCCCTTCATCACGAAGCGCACGCGCTCAAGCTCTGTGACATCCTTCGTCGGGTCGCCCGCCACCGCGATGATGTCCGCGTAGCGGCCCGGCTCGATTGTGCCGACGCGGTCAGACCAGCCCAAGAGGTCGGCCGCGTTCAGCGTCGCCGACTGAATCGACTGCATCGGCGTCAGACCCAACTTCACCATTACGGCGAACTCGCGCCCGTTTAAGCCGTGCGGGTAGACGGCCGAGTCCGTGCCGAAGGCGACGGGCACTCCCGCGCGAAACGCGCGCCCGATGTTCTCGCGCGCCACCGTCAAGACCTGCCTACCTTTGGCCATCATCGGCGCGGGGATGCCGACGCGCTCGCCGTTCTCCAAAATCCAGTCGCCCAAGTAGACGGTCGGGACGAGGTAGACTTTGCGCTCGCGCATCAGGCGCACAATCTCCTCGTCGATGTAAGAGCCGTGTTCGATTGAGTCAACGCCCGCGAGCACCGCCTGCTTCATGCCGCCCGCGCCGTGCGCGTGCGCCGCCACTTTGCGACCAAGGCGGTGCGCCTCGTTGACGACGGCGCGCAGCTCCTCGTCGCTGAACTGGCTCGAATGGACGTTCGTGCCCAGAGAGAGCACGCCGCCCGTCGCGCAGACCTTGATGACGTCCGCGCCGTACTTAATCGTCTCGCGCGTCTTGCGCATCAAGCCCTCGACGCCGTCGGCCACACCCTCGGCCGAATAGTGAAACTCGGGCGCGAGCAGGTTCGAGTCGCAGTGCCCGCCCGTGATGCCTAGGCTGGGGCCGGAGGCCGCGATGCGGGGCCCCGGCACGTCGCCCGCGTTGATGGCGTCGCGCAGGGCGATGTCCGAGTAGCCGCTCGCGCCGACGTTGCGGATGGTCGTAAAACCCGCTTCGAGCGTCAGGCGCGCGTTCTTCACTCCGTGGAGCGCCTCGCGCGGGACGGAGATGCCGAGCGACGTGTAGCCTATCTGTTCGGGGCTGCCGGTGATGTGCGTGTGCATGTCGATGAGGCCGGGCAACACCGTCGCGTTCGACAAGTCGATGACGCGCGCCTGCGCGCCCACGCGCGCGATGAGCGCGTCGGCCGAGCCGACGGCGATGATGCGCTCGCCCTCGATGAGTATCGCCTGATTCGTCAAGACGCGGCCCGCGCGCACGTCTATGAGTCGGCCGGCGCGGATAATTGTGCGCGGCTGTGGCGGCGTCGCTTGCGGCGGGAGGGGCTGTGCGTTCGTCGTCGCTGAAGATGCGATGAGTAGGAGGAGTGCGAGTAAAGTCAGGGCGAGTTCGGCGGGGGCACGCTTCATCGGGTTCGTCTCCTTCGGGGCTTCGCGGCTAGGTCTTGAGTGCTTGCAGCCGCGAACTATAACCGCCGCGCGCGCGGCGCATCAAGCGAGCTTCGACGAAACCGCGCCCGTGTGATAGTTTGACGAACGGGATACAGATGAGCCGAGAAGCGAACAAGGAGCGCGCGGGGGGCGCGGAGACGGAGGGCGCGCGAGACGCAGGGCGCGCCGCTTCGCTCGACCTCGACACGGGCGAGCTTGAAGCTTTGGCCGCGCGGACGCACGCGCTCGTCGCCGACTACTTCGCGCGCGCCGACGAACGGCCCGTCTTCCCCGACACCTCTTCGCGCGAGCTACGACGACTCTTCCGCACGCCCCTGCCCGCCGAGCCCGTCGCGCTCGAACAACTCTTCGACGACTGCCGCGCCGCGTTCGACGCGAGCCGCGACCACCGCAGCCCGCGCATGTTCGGCTACGTCGCCTCGCCCGCCGCGCCCGCCGCCGTGTACGCCGCGCTGCTGACGGCCGCCCTCAACCAGAACGTCACCGCGTGGCGCTCCGCCCCGGCCGCCGCCGAAATCGAGCGCACCGTCGTCGGCTGGCTCGCCGAGCTAATCGGCTACGCGGGAGACGGAGTCAACGGCGTCGAGGGTGACGGAGTCGAAGGTGTCGAGGGCGACGCGGCGCGCGCATGCGGCGGGCTTCTGACGAGCGGCGGGTCGATGGCGAACCTCGTCGCGCTCCACGTCGCGCACCGCTCGCAGTCGGAGCGAGCGCGCGAGCTTTCGACGCGCGGCCTTTGGAACGCGGGCGCGCCCGCGACCCTCTACGTCTCCGACCAAGTACACTTGTCGATTCCGAAGGCGGCCGACCTGCTCGGGCTGGGGCGCGAGCAGGTGCGCGTCGTCCGTTCGGACGAGAAGTTTCGCATGGACGTGCGCGCGCTCGGCGAGGTGATTGAGGCCGACCGTCGCGCCGGCCTCCGACCCTTCTGCGTCGTGGCGAGCGCGGGCACTGTTGCGACGGGCGCGGTCGACCCGCTCGCGGACGTGGCCCGCGTCGCGCGCCGTGAGTCGCTCTGGTTTCACGTCGACGGCGCTTACGGCGCGCTCGCCGCGCTCGACGAGTCGAAACGCGCTCTCTTTACGGGGATGGAGTTGGCCGACACGGTCTCGCTCGACCCGCACAAGTGGCTCTACGCGCCGCTCGACTGCGGCTGTCTGCTGATGCGCGACCCGTCGCGCGCGCGCCTCGCCTTCGGCGCGAGCGAGGACGACTACATCAAAGTTTATGAGAGCGACGACGCCGAGGCGTTCGCCTTCTGGGATTACGGCGTCGAGCTTTCGCGCCCTTTTCGCGCCCTCAAGGTCTGGATGATGCTCCGCTACTACGGCGCGCGTCGCGTCGCCATGTGCGTCGCCGAGGACAACGCGCTCGCGCAGTATTTCGGCGAGCTGGTCGAAGCGTCCGAAGACTTCGAGCTGCGCGCGCCCGTGACGCTTAGC
>DASUNL010000067.1:0-3558 GCA_036277175.1 Pyrinomonadaceae bacterium
GCCGAACGCCCCGCAGACCGCCAACAACGCCGCGACGCCCGCCGCTTCCGCAAGCCCCGAGACTGCGCGCAAGACTGCTCCCACCGACCTCGAACAACTCGCCAAGCGCATCGTCACGCAGAGCGCCAACGTGCGCGAGGGCGACATCGTGCTCATCGACGGCGGCGCGCGCGACCTAGAGCTTCTTGAGAACATCGCGACCGACGTGCAGGAGGTCGGCGGCGACCCGCTCGTCGGCATCGACAGCGACCGGATGACGAAAAAGTACTTCGCCGAAGTTCCGGAGAAGTACGACTCGGCCGAGCGCAAAGTCCAGATGGCGCTCGCGCGCCTCGCCAACGTCATCATCACGATTGACAGTAACGAGACCGAAGGGCTTCTGGCCGACGTGCCGCCCGCGCGCCGCGCCGCCCGCGCCAAATCTTTTCAGGGGGTCGGCGACGAACTGCGACGGCGCAACGTCCGCACCGTCGAGGTCGGGAACGAACTCTATCCGACCGCTTGGCGCGCGAAGCGTTTCGGGATGGCGCAGGACGAGTTCGCGCGCGCCTTCTGGGACGCGGTCAACGTCGATTACACGAGCCTCCAACAGGCGGGCGACCGCGCGCGCGTGGCGCTCGCGGGCGACGAAGTCCACATCACGCACCCGAACGGGACTGACCTCAAGGTAAGCATACGCGGGCGCGAGGCGGGCGTGAGCGACGGCATCATCTCGCCCGACGACGAGCGCAAAGGTGCGGGCAACGTCAACGTCTTCCTGCCGGCCGGCGAGGTCTACGTCGCGCCGGTCGTGGGCACGGCCTCGGGTAAGTTCGTCATCGACCAGACCTACTTCGAGGGCAAGGAGGTGACGGGTCTGACGCTCACGTTCGAGGGCGGCAAGCTGACCTCGATGACGGGCGCGGGCGCGGGCTTCGACGCGCTCAAGGCCGACTACGACGCGGCCGGCGAGGGCAAAGACATCTTCGGCTTCGTAGACATCGGCATCAACCCGAACTTCCGCCTGTCGGGCGCGTCGAAACTCGGCAACTGGATTTCGGCCGGGATGGTCACGGTCGGGACGGGCAACAACACTTGGGCGGGCGGCGACAACAACTCGACGGGCGGCGTCGCCGGACACCAGCCCGGCTGCACCGTCACCATCGACGGCCGCGTCGTCGTCGAGAACGGAACATTAAAGCAGTGATGAGTGACGAGTGGCGAGTTAAAGACAAGTCGCGAGTCAAGAGTCCGGAGTCTTCAGTCCGGAGTTAAAGAAGTGTCTGGGGTTTAAAAGCGAAAGCCCGGCCGTGAAGGTCGGGCTTTCGCTTTTAGACTTTGAGCTTCAAGCTCTTGCTCGTCACTCATCACTTGTCACTCGTCACTTTTATTGTCCGGCTTGGGCGCGTTGTAGAACTGCCGGGCCTTGACGATGAAGTCCTTCTCGTCGAGCGTGCCGTCGCCGTCGACGTCAACCTTGACGACTATCTTGTGCTTCTTGCCGTCGCGTCGCTCGCCGGGGTTGTAGCCGAGGCTGTACTGGTTGCGCATCAAGGCGTTAATGGTCTGAAGCGCGCTCGTCAGCTCGCCCTCGAACGTAATCGGGAAGTACTCGCCGCCCGTCTCCTTCGCAAAAGTGGAGAGCGCGTTCTGCGCCTGCAAGAGCGTCATGCGGCCGGGCGTCGTCGTGCCGAGCAGGCCGTCGGTCGGCGGCAGGTAGTCGCCGTACTTCTTCATGAAGAGGTTGCCGACGCCGATGACGTAGATGGGGATGCCGGAGTCCTGCGCGACGCGGCGCGCTTGGTCGTAATTGATTTTGCTGAACGTGTCGATGCCGGTCGAGACGAGAAAGACGGCCTTGCGTCGCCCTTGAATCGCCGTCATCCCGCCGTACTCGGCGGTGCGCGACTCGCTGCGCTCAAGGACAACGGAGTCGGCGCGGCCGCCGACTAGGACGAGCTTGAGCGCGTCGTAGAGGTTGGCCTCGTTCGAGACGGGGCGCGAGCGCAGCAGGATGCTGATGACCTCGTTGATGCGTCGCGGGTCGTTCGTAAAATCCGTGATGGGCGTCGCGCGCATGTCGTAGGCGATGACGGAGACGTAGTCGTCCGGCGGCTTGATGAACTGCGAGAGGAAGTAGGCCATCGGCCGAAGGATTTCGTAGCGGCCCGGCTCGTAGTAGTCGCTGCGCAGGTAGTTGTTGAGCAGGTTACTGTATTCGAGCACCATCGCGACGGTGATGGGCGCTTCGGGCGTCGAGAAGTTGGTAATCTCCTGCTTGACGTTGTCCTCGAAGACTGTGAAGTTCTCGCGCTTGAGACCCGTCACTATCTGCTTCGTGCGCTTGTTGATGACGACCGCCTCGACGTTGACGAGCTGCGAAGTGACCTTGACGACGTCGGCCGGGTCTTGAATGGTCTCCTTCGGCGGAGGCTCCTCGCCCGTCTGCGGGTCTACGGTCTGGTCCGGGCGCTTATTCTTCTTCTGCGGCGAAGAGGGCGCGGGCGCTTGGCGGCGCGACTGCGCGAGGCCCGTCGAGGAGACGGCGAGGAGCGCCAACACGATGAGTGTGGCGGCGGCGGCGCGGGCGGAAAAAACAACTCTCATGGCACAACCTCTATCTTCCGGCGGCGGGAAAAGACTGGTTTGAAATGTACTCCGAATATAACGCAAAAGCCGTAAATCGTTAATCGTAAATCGTAAGTGGAAGGCGAGCGGCCTCCATTTACGATTGACGACTCACGGTTTACGGCTCTTTTGATGCGCCGCGCGCCGCCGCTGTTGGCCGACGCTCAGGGCCGGAGGCTGCCGCTCGTCACCGGCTCGGCCTCGATGAGCGCGTCGTAAGTGCCCGTGTTGTCTTCGAGGCGGCCCTCGTTGACGCCGAGGAAGAGGCGTCCGTCGCGCGGGGCGAGGAACTCGCGGTTACTGCCGACGAAGATGAACTCGTCGTTGTCGTCGCCGATGACGGCGATGAGCGCGCCGGTCGGCTCGCCGCGCATCAGCTTCTCGTTGTCGTTCGCGCGCGGCAGGCCCGTCGGCGTCGAGAAACGGCCCTGCCCCAGAGAGACGCGGCCCGAGGCGGAGATTCTCAAACGCTGCCCGCGCCTGACCATCAGCCCCGTGTCCGTCCAGCCGTTGGCGGTCGAATCCGCGCGGACGCGCACGCGGACGGGGAAGAACTGCGAGCCCGAAGACTCGCCCGAGGCGGGCTGCGAGTTCGCGGGCGCGCGGCCCGTGTTCGTCGAGCTCCCCGTCCCGTTGCCGCTCAAGGTCGGGCGCGGCTCGTCCGTGGTCGTGCGCGTGTTGGCGGGCGGCGTGCTCACGGACGGCGTCGTCGTGTTGGAGGCGCGCGGCTCGGAGACAGGGGGCGCGCCCGAGTCGGCCGCGACCGCCTCGCCCTCGAACTCGATGGACTCCACGTCCTCGACGTAGACGATGACGCGGCTGCGTCGCCCGCGCGAGGTGCTGTCCATTAAGACCGTGAACTGCTCGTCGCGGAAGCTGACGATTTGGCCGCGCACGACGTTGCCGTTCTTGAGGCGAATCGTGTCGGCGAGCGAGGGCGCGGCCGACGCC
>DASUNL010000068.1:0-8141 GCA_036277175.1 Pyrinomonadaceae bacterium
GCGCTTTCGGCCGACCGCACTTACATGCTCAATGACCCGGACGCGCGCGTCGAGATGGCGACGAGCGAGATGAACGCGGGCGCGCTTCTGATGTCGAACGGGCTGACGCGCCTTCAGTCGCGCTTCCTCGCCACGCCCGAATCGGCCGAAGAGGTTTTACGACGCGGCGGGCGCTTCGACGCCGACGAGGCCGAGGCGTTTGGCCTCGTCACCTTCGCGCCCGACGACCTCGACTGGGAGGACGAAGTCCGCGTCGCCATCGAGGAGCGCACGTCGCTCTCGCCCGACGCTCTGACGGGCATGGAAGCTTCCTTGCGCTTCGCCGGCCCCGAGACGCTCGACACGAAAATCTACGGGCGCTTGACCGCTTGGCAGAACTGGATTTTCCAGCGCCCCAACGCCGTCGGCCCGCAGGGCGCGCTCACAAACTACGGCAAGCCGACGCAGCCGCAGTTCGACTATAAGAGGACATAAGCATGGCCGGTCAAAAGATTTGCCCCGACTGCTCGGTGGAGATGGTCGAAGGATTCGTCCTCGACATGAGTTATGGCACGCGCCTCGTCCCGCGCTGGCTGAAGGGGCCGCCGGAGAAGTCTTTTTGGAAGGGCATCAATGCGAAGGGTAAAGAGTGCCGCGAGGTCATGGCTTATCGCTGCCCGAAGTGCGGGCTGCTCCGCTCTTACGCCGAAGCGGAAGTCGAACCGCCCTCGGTGTGGGGCACGTAAGTTTGGCCCGAGCAAGCAGGAGGCAATCATGGAACTGTACGAACGCATACCTAATAACGTGAACTTGTCGGAGGACAAGCGACTTCAGCGCGCGCTCGAAAAGTGGCTGCCCGACTACTTAGACTGGTGGCGCGAGATGGGCCCTGAGGGCTTTCAGGAGAAGGACGTGTGGCTGCGCACGGCGGTCGGCGTCGATGCCGACGGGTGGGCGAATTTCGATTATGTGAAGATGCCCGACTACAAGTGGGGCATCTTCCTGAAACCGGCTGAACAGGACGCGCGCGTCGGCTTCGGCGACAACTACGGCGCGCCCGCCTATCAGGAAGTGCCCGGCGAGTTCCGCAACGCCCTGCGCCGCATCATCGTGACGCAGGGCGACACCGAACCGGCGTCGGTCGAGCAGCAACGTCAACTCGGCAAGACCTGCCCGTCGCTCTACGACCTGCGAAATCTTTTTCAGGTCAACGTCGAGGAGGGCCGACACCTCTGGGCGATGGTCTATCTGCTTCACAAGTATTTCGGGCGCGACGGGCGCGAGGAGGCCGACGAGATGCTCGCGCGCCGCTCGGGCAATCCCGACAAGCCGCGCATCCTCGAAGCCTTCAACCAGCCGTGCGACGACTGGCTCAACTTCTTCTGCTTCACGATGTACACCGACCGCGACGGCAAGTATCAGCTCGCGGCGTTGGCCGAAAGTGGGTTCGAGCCGCTCGCGCGCACCTGCCAGTTCATGCTGACGGAGGAAGCGCATCACCTCTTCGTCGGCGAGACGGGCATCGGCCGCGTCGTCAAGCGGACGGCCGAGTTGATGCGCGAGGCCGAGCGCGGCGACGTGCGACGCGCGGGCGGCATCCCTCTCGAAATCATTCAGAAGTACATCAACTTCTGGTTCTCCTACTCGCTCGACCTCTTCGGCGGCGAAATCAGCTCGAACGCGGCCGACTTCTTCGCGGCCGGTTTGAAGGGACGCTTCAAGGAGCAGGAGCAGTACGACGAGCACGTCGTGCGCGAGGGCGTCTTTCGCCTCGCGGTCGTCGAGGACGGCCGTCTCGCCGAGCGCGAAGTGCCGATGCGTAACGCCTTAAACGAAGTGCTGCGCGGCGAGTACGTCGCCGACTGTGAGCGCGCCATGAAGCGTTGGAACAAGTACCTCGCCGACGAGGGCCACACCGAGCAACTCTATTTGCCGAGCACGCGCTTTCATCGTCACGTCGGCGAGTTCGCCGGTCACAGTTTCGACGTCGAGGGCAACATGATTGCGCGCGAGGAGTTCGAGCGGCGGCGCGACGAGTGGCTGCCGACGTTTGAAGACCGTGAGTACGTGCGCTCGCTCATGCACCCCGTGACCGAGCCGGGCAAGATAGCCAACTGGATCGCCCCGCCCGCCGCAGGAATCAAGGGCAAGCCGTTCGACTTCGAGTACGTCAGGCTGTAAACGGCGAGGGTCGAGCCATGACTTTTCAGGTGTTCAGGAACAGGGCCGCGTGGGCGAGTCAGGTGACGGGCGCTATGTTTCTGGTCATCAGCGCCTTCATGCAGGGCCGGCAGGTGTTCTGGTACTGGGGCCGTTGGTTCGAGCGGGCCGCCGTCATCGCGGCCCTGCTCACGCTCGCGCTCGGCCTCATCGCTCTGCCGCGCTGGCAAGGCTTCGTCGCCATCGCCATCTTCGCCTACGCCGTCTACTGGATGTCCGGCACGGTCTACGCCGTCCCTTAAAGTTTTGTGAGTAAGCCCATGGCCGCGAACATGACAGAAGACTTCACGCGCTACGACCAGAAGCTTGAGTTCATCCTGCGCAACGCGGCGCGCATCTTCGCCGAGAAGGGCTATCACTCGACCTCGATGCGCGACATCTCGCGCGAGACGGGCGTGAGTCTGTCCGGCCTCTACTACTACTGCAAGTCGAAAGAAGAGCTCCTCTTCCTCATCCAAGACAACTGCTTCGGGCGCGTCCTCGAACGTCTCGAAGAGCGTCTCGGCGAGACGGACGAAGCGGTCGAGCGCCTGCGCCTCGTCATCGAAAATCACCTCTCGTTCTTCGCCGCCAACATGGCCGAGATGAAGGTGCTCTCGCACGAGGCCGAGTCGCTCGCCGGGGAGATGCACGAGCGCGTGTCGGGCAAGAAGCAGCAGTACACGCGCACCGTCCGACGCATCCTCGCCGAAGTGCGAGCCGCGCGCGACGACGCCGACGGCGCGGGCATCGACCTCACGGTCGCGACCTACGCGCTCTTCGGCATGATGAACTGGATTTACAACTGGTACGACCCGCGCGGCGTCCTCTCCGTCACAGACCTCGTCGATAACGTCACGCGCCTCTTCATGGGCGGCTTCGTCGCCGGCGGCGCGAGCGTCTCGGCGCGTCCGACGCCTCGCGCGCTCGACGCGGAACGCCCGAGCGTCTGGCGTGGCAACTGAAAACGGCACACCTCTCTCCGTCGAATATCGCGGGCGACTCGCGCCGTCGCCCACCGGCCTCCTGCACCTCGGCCACGCGCGCACCTTCTGGACAGCTTACACACGCTCACGCGAGCGCGGCGGCGTGCTCATCCTCCGCAACGAAGACCTCGACCCGATGCGTTCGCGCGCCGACTTCGTCTCGGCAATGCTCGAAGACCTACGCTGGCTCGGCGTCGTTTGGCAGGAAGGCCCGGACGTGGGCGGCGCGTTCGGCCCTTACGCGCAGAGCGCGCGGCGACAACTCTATCTCGCGGCGTGGCGACGACTCGTCGAAGAGGGCCACGTCTACCCCTGCACATGCTCGCGCAAAGACCTCGCACGCGCCGCCGAAGCCCCGCACGAGGGAGCGCCCACACAAACAGCGACGGCGGCCGCGCATGCAGCCGCGCACGCCGACGACGAGCCCGTCTATCCGGGCACATGCCGGCCGCGCGAAGGCAGGCCCGTCGTGTTGCCCGAAAGTCCGGCGGGCGTCAACTGGCGCTTCCGCGTGCCCGACGGCGCGGGCGTAGAGTTTGAAGACCTGCGGCAGGGCCGACAGCGTTTCGTCGCCGGCCGAGACTTCGGCGACTTCCTCGTCTGGCGGCGCGACGACGTGCCCGCCTACCAACTCGCCGTCGTCTCGGACGACGCGGCGATGCGCGTCACCGAAGTCGTGCGCGGCCGCGACCTGCTCAAATCGACGGCACGTCAACTCCTGCTGCAACGCGCGCTCCGCTACGAGACGCCCGACTATTATCACTGCGACCTCGTCACAGACTCTTCGGGCGAGCGGCTCGCCAAGCGACACGCCGCGCTCTCTCTGCGCGCACTTCGCGAGCGCGGACTCGCGCCCGAGGAAGTGCGCGCTCTCTTCGACGCGACGGCCAGTTAGCGCGCCCGCGCGTTTGGCGTTCGCGCCCGGCCGCGTGTATTGTTACCCTAGTCCCGGTCGGCACTTTCAAACACACAACTCAAGAGAGGCGCGCGCACGATGGCCGAAGCAGAGGCTCAAAGTTTCGAGGTCAAGAGGGCGAAGGGCGAACTTGTCCGCTACGAGGCGGAGGGCGGCGTCGCCGTCCTGACGCTCAACGACCCGCCCGCCAACACTTACAGCTACGAGATGATGCAGGCGCTCGACCGCGCCATCCTCAACGCGCGGATGGACGAGGGCGTGCAGACAATCGTCCTCACCGGCGAGGGCGAAAAGTTCTTCTGCGCGGGCGCGGACATCTCGATGCTCTCAACCGTGACGCCGACCTTCAAATACTACTTCTGCCTCCACGCCAACGAGACGTTGTCGCGCCTCGAACAGACGCCGAAGCTCGTCATCGCGGCCATCAACGGCCACTGCGTCGGCGGCGGACTCGAAGTCGCGCTCGCGGCCGACCTCCGCGTCGCGCGCCGCGCGGCGGGCAAGATGGGTCTGCCCGAAGTGAACTTGGGCGTGCTGCCCGGCACGGGCGGGACGCAGAGACTCGCGCGCGTCGTCGGCAAGTCGCGCGCGATTGAGCTGATGGCGACGGGAGAGCTTTTCGACTTCGAGCGCGGCCAAGAGCTCGGCATCGTCAACCGCATCGTCGACGCCTCGGACAGCGCGTCCTTCATGAAGGAAGTGCTGACTTACGCGCGCCAGTTCACGACGCCGGGCCGGGCCGCGCGCGCCGTCGGCCTCATCAAGCGCAGCGTCCAGACCGGCGCGGAGATTCCCTTCGAGTCCGGCCTCGCGCTCGAACGCGAACTCCAACAACAACTCTTCCAGTCCGACGACGCGCGCGAAGGTCTCGACGCCTACGTCGCCAAGCGCAAGCCGCAGTTTAAAGGCAGGTAGCGTTCAGCGTTCAGCAATCAGCTTTCAGCTTTTTGAATCTTCCGCCGGTCGAGCGGCGAAGTGAAAGTTGATTGTCGGCGAAGGCAAAGCTGAAGGCTGAAGGCTGAACGCTGAGAGCTTCTTATGTACGAGCACATCAAAGTCACGACGGAGGCGGGCGTCGCCACGGTCACGCTGAACCGGCCGGAGAAGTTGAATGCGTTCGCGGGCCACATGCGGCGCGACTTGGCCGAGGCTTTGGAGCGCGCGGGGAGCGACCACGCGGTGCGCGTCGTCGTGGTGACGGGCGCGGGGCGTGGTTTTTGCGCGGGCGCGGACGTGAAGTTCATGGCCGAGTTGATGGAGCGCAACGACGTCGAGGAGTTCCGACGCCTGCTCGGCGCGGGCCGCCGCGTCCTGACCGCCATCCGGCAGATGACTAAACCCGTCATCGCTTCGATCAACGGCCCGGCCTTCGGCGCGGGCTTTAACCTCGCGCTCGCGTGCGACCTCAGGCTCGCATCGGAGACGGCGACGTTTAGCCAGTCGTTCGTCAAAGTGGGGCTGCACCCTGACTGGGGCGGGACGTACTTTCTGCCGCGCGTCGTGCCGTCGAACATCGCGTGCGAGATGTTCTTCCTCGGCGAGACGTTCGACGCCGAGAGGGCCTTGCGCTTCGGCATCGTCAACCGCGTCGTGCCCGAGGCGGAGTTGGCCGCCGAGACGCGCAAACTAGCCGAGCGTCTGCGCGACGCGCCGCGCGCCTCCATCGCCGCCGCCAAGCACGCGGTCTACGTGAGCGAGGAGTCGAGCTTGGAGCGCATGCTGCAATACGAGACCGAGGCGCAGATACAATGCTTCCAGTCGCGCGAGGCGCGCGAGCGCGTCCGCGCCTTCCTCGAACGCCGCGACGGCCGCGCCGTCAAACAGGCGTAGACGCAAGAGGCACGCACCTATGAAGCTCTCTGACAGAATCGCTCTCATCACCGGCGGCGGGCGCGGCATCGGGCGCGCCGTCGCCTTCGCGTTCGCGCGCGAGGGGGCGCGCGTCTGCGTCGTCGCGCGCACCGAGACGGAGGTCGAGCGCGTGGCGGCGGAAATCAGGGCGGAGTGCAAGATTGAAGCGACCTACGCGCTCTGCGACGTGTCGAACGCCGAGGACGTGACGCGCGCTTACAATCAGGTAGCGGAGACGTTTCGGCGCGAGCCTGACATCGTCGTCAACAACGCCGGCATCGCCGAGAGCGCGCCGCTCGTCAAAACGGACGACGAGTTGTGGCGGCGTCTCATCGAGACGAACCTTTCGGGCACGTTCTACTTCATGCGGGCCGCGCTGCCCGCGATGGTCGCGGGCGGTTGGGGGCGCGTCATCAACGTCGCGTCGATTGCGGGCAAGACCGGCGCGCCATACGTCGCGGCCTACACGGCGTCGAAGCACGGCGTCCTCGGGCTCACGCGCTCGGCCGCGCTCGAAGTCGCCGCGAAGGGCGTCACGGTCAACGCCGTCTGCCCCGGCTACGTGGACACGGAGATGACGGACAAGGCCCTGCGCAACATCGAGGCGAAGACGGGGAAGAGCGTCGACGAGGCGCTCGAAATCATCAAGCGGCAGAGTCCGCAGAATCGACTCGTCACGTCCGAAGAGGTCGCGGCCGTCGCGCTCCTGCTCGCCTCCGAAGAAGGGCGCGGCATCAACGGCCAAGCCATCAACGTCGACGGCGGCACGGTTCTGTTTTAGAGCGGTCAGCGGTCAGCGGTCAGCTCACGGCCGAAGCCGTCGGGCACGCTGACGCCGCTGAAGAGAGCTTGAGCCGACGACGACAGAACATGATTGGCTTTCGGTTTGGCTGATTGCTGAACGCTGACTGCTGACAGCTTCTTATGTCTTTTCACGTCATCAACCCCGCGTCGCTCGGAAGGCCGCGCGGCTACTCGAACGGGCTTCTGACGCCGCCGGGCGTGCGGCTGCTCTTCGTCGCCGGGCAGATCGGCTGGGACGAAAATCAGAGGCTCGTAGGCCCTGACTTCGTCGAGCAGTTCGACCGCGCGCTGCGTAACGTCCTCGCGGTCGTCGCCGAGGCGGGCGGCGCGCCCGGCTCTCTGGCGCGTCTGACCGTCTACGTGACGGACAAAGAGGAGTATCGCGCGCGCACGGCGGAACTCGGCGAGCGTTGGCGCGCGCTCCTCGGCCGACACTACCCGGCGATGGCGCTCGTCGAAGTCAAAGGTCTTCTCGAAGACGGCGCGAAGGTCGAAATCGAAGCGACGGCAGTCTTGTGAATCGTGAATCGTAAATAGAGATTGGCAGCCGTTCGAGTCTGAAAGATAACTTTCAAGCTCGAAGGCCACTCGAACACGATTCACGATTCACGATTCACGATTCACGACTATGCTTGCTCCCAAAAGCTTCCACTACGAGGTGCGCGCGGGCGTCGGTTACTTGACGCTCGACAGGCCGGAGCGTCTGAACGCGCTGACGTTCGAGGTCTACCGCGAGTTGACGGATGCGTTCGCCGCGCTGCGCGACGAATCGGAAGTGCGCGCGGTCGTCATCACGGGGCGCGGCCGAGCCTTCTGCTCGGGCGGCGACGTGCGCGACATCATCGGACGCTTGCAGGGCCGCGACATGCAGGGCTTGCTTGAGTTCACGCGCATGACGTGCGAGTTGGTGCGAAACATCCGGCTCTTGCGCAAGCCCGTCATCGCTTCCTTAAACGGCACGACGGCGGGCGCGGGCGCGTGCATCGCGCTCGCATCAGATTTGAGAATCGCCAGCACGGAGGCGCGCATCGCGTTCCTCTTCGTGCGCGTCGGATTGTCGGGCGCGGACATGGGCGCGGCGCATCTTCTGCCGCGCCTCGTCGGGCTGGCGAAGGCGACCGAGTTGCTCTACACGGGCGACTTCATCACGGCCGAAGAGGCCGCAAGGATAGGACTCTACAACCGCGTCGTCGCGCCCGAGCGGCTCGCCGACGAGACGCGCGAGCTGGCCGAGCGGCTCGCGCGCGGGCCAGCCTTCGCGCTCGCGATGACGAAGGAGATGCTCGACCGCGAGCTTGACGTCTCGCTCGACACCGCGCTCGAATGGGAGGCCCAAGCGCAGGCCGTCTGCATGCAGCACCCCGATTACGCGGAAGCCTACGCGGCTTTCACCGAGAAGCGCGAGC
>DASUNL010000069.1:0-3922 GCA_036277175.1 Pyrinomonadaceae bacterium
GACCGAGACTCCGGCCGAGAAGGCGCGCGCCTCCTTCGTCGCCTCGAAGACGACGGCCACGGTGTCTCGCCGCCCCATCGCGTCGGTGAGCGCGCGCTCTATCTCGCGCATCATCGCGATGTCGAAGACGTTGAGCGGCGGGCGCGCGAACGTGACGCGCGCGACGCGGTTCTCGACCGCGTACCTGATGTTCTCGTACATGCCGGCCATCGAAAACCTCCCTCGCGCGCCCGTTGCGACTCTCCCTCGAAGCGTCTTTCAATTCGGCCCGCGCGCCGCCCCGAATCATATCACGCGCCCGACGGACGCCCCGCCGCCTCCGCGCCGTCGCCTCCGCCTCCGTCATTAAAGTTATCGTCGTCGTCGTTGCTGTTGCTGTTGTTGTCGTCGCCTTCGCCTTCGCCGCCGCGCGCGACGAGGCGCGTCAAGAGAAACGCGGGCAGCGAGAGGGCGAGGAGGAAGACGGCGTAGAGACTCCCGTCCGTGCCGGAGACGAGGTCGGAGAAGATCGCGCCCGCGAGGATGGCGACCGAGCCGGCGAGCGAGAGCGCGGTCGTGACGGGATAGCCCCACGCGCGGTAGGGGCGCGGGGCGTGTGGCTCGCGCCGGCGCAGCACGAAGAGCGAGATGAAGGAGAGCGCGTAGTTGACGATGAAGAAGAAGGCGAGCGCGCTGATAACGCGCACGAACGACTCGCCGTAGACGACGAAGACGAGCGCCATCAAGGTGCTCAACAGAAGCGCGACCGTCGGCGTCCCGCCCTCGTTGACGCGCGTCGCGGCGCGCGCAAACAGACGGTCGCGGCTGATGGCGAAGAGCACGCGCGTCGCCATCAGGTGATAGGCGTTGATGCTGCTCAGCAGCGAGACGGCGGCGAGCGCGCGAATCACCGTGTCGCCGCGCGCGCCGAAGACCTCGCGCGCCGCCGCGCCCGCCGCGAGCGTCTCACCGGCGACGCGCGAGAGCGGCAGGACGTAGAGGAACGCGAGGTTGACGAGCAGGTAGATGACGACGATGAGCAGCACGCCGCCGAAGAGCGCGCGCGGGATGTCGCGCGCCGGGTCACGCACCTCCTCGGAGAAGTAGATGACGCCCGTCCACCCGTCGTAGGTGTAACTGACGGCGAGGAGCGCGAGCGCGAACGCGCTCACGAGCGACGCGCCGCGCGGCACTTCTGAAGCACTCGCCCCCGTTGCGTCGGCGGTCGCCGACGCGAACTCTCCGCCGCCGCCGGCCGCGAAGCACGCGACGATGAGCGCGGCGAAGGCGAGCGTCTTGAGTAGGCTCGTCAGGTTTTGCGCGCCGCCGCCCCAACGCACGCCGCGCCACTGAAGGAGCGCGAAGAAGAGGACGACCGCGCACGCGACCTCGACCTTGCGCCCCGCGAGCGGGCCGACGAGCTCGCCCGCGTACTCGCCGATGACGAGCGAGACGGCCGCCGCGGTTCCCGTCGTCGAGAGCCAGTCGCTCCAGCCGACGACGAGCCCGGCGTAAGGGCCGAGCGCGCGGCGCGCGAAGACGTACTGCCCGCCCGAGCGCGGCATCATCGTGGCGAGCTCCGCGATGGAGACCGCGCCGAGCAGTGCGTAGAGCCCGCACGCCACCCAGACGCCCAAGTAGAGCCACACGTCGGGCAGGTAAGCGGCGACCTCCCCCGGCGTGCGAAGAATCCCCGCGCCGATGGTGTTGCCGACGATGACGGCGAGGCCGAAGCCTACGCCGAGCACGCGCAAGAGGCGTCCGCGCGGCGCTTCCGTCTTCACGTCTCTGTCGGAGTGATTCTGCAAGGCGTCTTTCGGCTAACGGCGGCGCGCATGTTACTACGAAACGCGCGGCGCGGCGCGCAGAGAAACGAAGCGCACGAAGGAAGCGACGAGAAACGAAGCGCGCGAAGGAAATATGGCTGGACAGTCTTTCGCGCGGAAGTGTCGCGGCGAAGTCTTAAGGCGAAAGTCTCGCGGCCCTCGTCTTGCCCGCTTCGAGTCGGCGGGTGTAACTTCGGGCCGTCCGTCGAGTGAGCTTGTGACGAGGAGGGAATGAAGGATGGCAATCGTCAATTGCATGCGCTGCGGCGCGAAGAATCGTGTGGACGAGAGCGCGGCCGCCGCGCGGCGGCCCGTCTGCGGCAGGTGCGGCGCGGCGCTCGCGGCCGGCGCGCCCGGAAGGACGGAGACGGCGACGGACGCGAGCTTCGCAAGCGACGTGTTAGGCGCGCGCGGCGTGCCGGTACTCGTCGATTTCTGGGCCGAGTGGTGCGGCCCGTGCCGTATGGTCGCGCCGGTGCTCGAAGAGTTGGCCGCCGAGTCGGGCGGCAGCTACCGCGTCGTCAAGCTCAACGTGGACGAGAACCCGCAGACGGCCGCGCAATATCAAATCCGCAGCATCCCCGCGCTCTTCATCTTCAAGGACGGGCTGGTCGTCGACCGACTCCTCGGCGCGCAGCCCAAACCCGTCATCGCCGCGCGCATCGCCGCGCACCTGTGAGGAGGCTCACTGCACGTTGACGACGACCGCCTGTTTGCCGCAGGGCGTCGTGAAGGTGACGGTGTAGCGGCCCGCCTTGTTGCTGACGGAGCTGATGGTGAAGCGGCGCGCCGAGTCGCCGTCCGCATCGTTGCGCGGCTCGGCGAGGATGACGATGTCGGCCCAGTTCGGCGTCGTCGGCTCAACCTTCGAGAGGTCGGCCGCGCCTTCGAGACTGACCGAGACGACGGCCGAGCCGCCGCCCGCTTTGAGGTCGAGCGCCGTCTCGCTCAAGCTGACGGCGCACTTAAGCTGCTGCGCGCCGCCGACGCGGTGCGCGCCCGCGACGCGACGGCCGCGCGACGACGCGCGCTCTTCCGGAGTCGGCGACGGTGCGGCGACCACCTCGGCCGTCGGCGTCACGTTTGTCTCGACTTCGGGCGTCGGCGTCGCGACACTTTCAGACGTCGGCGTCGCGGCGACTTCCGTAGTCTGAGTGTCGGCGACTTCCGGCGTCGGTGTCGGCGTAGCTTCAGGCGTCGGCGTGGCCTCGGGTGTCGGCGTCGTTTCTGGTGTCGGACTCGGAGTCGCTTCGGGCGTCGCAGTCACTTCGGGCGATGCGTCGTTCGTGGTTTCGTTAGTCGGCGCGGGCGTCGTCGTCGTCGCGGGCGCGGGGAGCGCGCCGACGGCGGCAAGCTCTTCGGCCGTCGCGCCCTTCGGCGCGTTTCGTGCCGCCGCGCGGACGGCCGCCAGCGGGTCTCTCGTCTGCGCGCGCGCGGCCGCCAGAGCCTCGGGCGGCGCGGTCAACAACCTGTCCAGACCCTCCGTCGTCCCCCTCACCTTCTTGTAGAGCACTTCGATGACGGCGCGCCGCGCAGGGTCGGGCGCGAGCCTGTAGGCCGTGATGTAGGCGGCGAGCGCCTCGGCGGGCTTGCCACTCGCGTCGAGCGCCGCGCCCAAGTGCCACTGCGCCGCGCGCCACCAGACGCTCTCCACCGGCAACACGCCGACCGCGCGCCGCAGACGCACGACGGCCTCCGCCGCCTTCCCCTGATGGTAGAGCGCCCAACCGGCCATGTCTTCGATGCGCCCGCGCAAGACCTTCGAGCGGACGTCGCGCGGCACATCGGGGACGCTCACGGTGTCCGCGCCCGAAGCGACGGCGCGCGCGCGCAGTTCGCGCAGCTCTTCGGCGATGACCGCGACGGTCGAGGCCGGGGCGTCGAGCGCAGGTTCGACGCCGAGCATCGCCGCGTCGGTCGCCTCGACGACCGCCTGCAAGGCCGCGCCGCGTTGTAAGAGTTGGCCCGCCGCGTAGAGCCGTCGGAACGTGCGCATCTCGTCTTCGCCCGCGCCAAACTCCGTGGCGGCCGCGACCGCCTCGCGCTCCTCCGCCTCCGAAAGCGCCTCGCCCGGCCCCTTGCCCGACGCCGCCAGACGAAGTGCCAGAAGCGCCTTC
>DASUNL010000070.1:0-9427 GCA_036277175.1 Pyrinomonadaceae bacterium
GTCCGTCGTCACGCAAAAGCCGGCCGGCACGCGGAGGCCCTCGATGCGCGAAAGCTCCCCAAGGCGCGCGCCCTTGCCGCCGACGAGCGCGACCTGCGTCTGATCAATCTCCTCGAAACCCAACACGTAGCATCCCATCCGCTCCCTCCCTTGTGCGTTCTCAAAAGGGTGCTGTTACAAGAAGCGCCTCGGTTATAATTCGCCCCTCACGCTCTACCTGTAAATCGTATCAGGCCGCTAAGCTTTGCCCAAAAAGTCCGCGCTGGCTACCTCATAACGTGAGTCGCTGTTGCCTGAGGCTCAACTGATAGGCACGTCCAAGGCTTTTTCGGTAAAGCTGCTATCCGCATTTTCTCCCCTCAGTCGAAGGAAATTTTACTGACTCGCGTTGCCTGTCACGTGCTAACATAAACGTTAGGTCTTATCCCTAGAAGACTCCTTGCCCTTCCACCGTCGCGGCGTCCTCCCACGCTTCGTGACGTATCGGCGGACTCATTCGGCTCTGACCTCCGCGTCCGAGTAGGCCCATGGTCTGCGGCTCGCGAGTGTCTCCGTCACGCCGTCGGGCGTGTTGACTGACGGCGTTCGAGAAACGGCCTCGTACTTTTCTGGAACGGGTTAGCGATATGCTTCCTCATCACGATGCCCACACCTCGCATACCGGACAGGCCAGCTCAAGGCAACACACTGGCGACGGCACGGTCTTAGTCGTTGACGACACGCCTGACAAGCGCCAACTGTTGGAATCCCTCTTATGCCATTCGGGCTACCGCGTACTCACGGCGGGCGACGGGCGGGAGGGGCTGCTGGTGGCGCGTTCCGCGCGACCCGATCTGATCATCAGCGATGTCTCCATGCCTTTGATAGACGGCATCGAGCTGTGCCGCCGCATCCGCGCCGATGATGATCTCCGCCTGACGCCCATCCTGCTCGTCAGCGCCCTGCGCAAGGACTCCGAGAGTGTAGCCGCGGGGTTGAGCGCGGGGGCCGACGACTACATCGAGGCGCCCTACGACCCGATGCGCCTCGTCGCCAAAATCACCCGCTACGCCGAGCGAAAGCGAACAGAGGAGGCGCTGAGACAGAGCGTTGAGCATTACCGCCTGCTGTTCGAGAGCAACCCCCTCCCGATGTGGGTCTTCGACCGCGAGACGCTCCGCTTCCTTGCCGTCAACGCCGCCGCCGTGCGGCACTACGGCTACTCCCACGATGAGTTCCTCGCGATGACCATCAAGGACATCCGCCCGCCGGAAGCCCTCCCCGAACTCGCGGCGGCGCTGTCGGCCTCTAGTGTGGGGCTAGGTTTCTCCGGGCTGATGAATCACCGGAAGAAGGACGGGAACGTCATCGATGTCGAAATCACCTACCACACCCTCACGTTCGGAGACAGACCTGCCGAACTCGTATTGGCTCAGGACGTGACAGAGCGTAGGCGAATAGAGAAGGAGCTGCATCAGTCTCAGGAGCAGCTCCTTCAGTCGCAGAAGCTGGAATCGGTCGGTCAACTCGCCGGCGGGGTAGCCCATGATTTTAACAACCTCCTGACGGTCATCATCGGCCAGAGCGACCTCATGCTCCGGCGGCTCGCCGGGGACGACCCGTTGCGTAGCAGGGCCGAGGAGATTAAAAGGGCCGCCGAGCGCGCCGCCGGCCTGACGCGCCAGCTCCTCGCCTTCAGCCGCAAGCAGGTGCTCCAGCCCAAGGTCTTAGACCTGACCGAGACGGTGGCGGGGATGGACAAGCTGCTCCGTCGCCTCATCGGCGAGGACGTCCACCTGTTGACGGTGCTGGCGTCAAGGTTGGGGAAGGTCAAGGCCGACCCCAGCCAGATCGAGCAGGTGCTGATGAACTTGGCGGTGAACGCGCGCGACGCCATGCCCGAAGGCGGCAAACTCACCGTCGAGACGCAGAACGTCTACCTCGACGAGGCGTACGCCCGCCAGCACCTGTCGGTCGTCCCCGGCCCGTACGTAATGCTGGCGGTATCCGACACCGGCACGGGGATGGACGCCGAGACGCAGGCTCGCATCTTCGAGCCCTTCTTCACGACGAAGGAGGTGGGGAAGGGGACGGGGCTCGGACTCTCGACCGTCTACGGCATCGTGAAGCAGTCGGGCGGCAACATATACGTCTACAGCGAGGTCGGCAACGGGACAACCTTCAAGATCTACCTGCCGCTGGTCAGCGAGGAGTCCGAAGCGAACGAACAATTCTTAGCGGAACCGGCGAGGGAGCGGAGGACGGAAACGATATTGCTGGTCGAGGACGAGGAGTCAGTCCGGACGTTGCTACTCGAAACCCTAGAGGCGGAGGGCTATACGGTGCTGGCAGCGTCGGGCGGACGAGAGGCACTGCGGGTTTGTGCGGGGCACGCCGGGCCGATTCACCTGTTGCTGACGGACGTGGTGATGCCGGAGATGAGCGGTCGGCAACTAGTCGAGCGCCTGAACGAGAAGTGCGCGGGGGCGAAGGTGCTCTACATGTCCGGTTATACGGATAACGCAATCGTGCGCCACGGGGTGTTAGAGCCGGGCGTCTCCTTCCTCCAGAAGCCGTTCACGCCGGCCGCCGTGATACGAAAGGTGAGGGAGGTGCTCGACGCCGACGACTCGTGACCGCCGCCACCCGCCTGCCGTACTTTCCCGCCGAACCCGAAGCCGCTTCCGCCTCACTCTCTGCTCAGGGACACTCCCGTAGGAAAGTCTTGACATGCTACGAAAGTAGCAGTATGCTGCTTTTGTAGCAGGGAGACGGGAGAACCCAATTATGGCTGCACCGACCCACGAGAAACTCAGCCGCCGCGAGCGGGAGATCATGGACGCCCTCTTCGCCCTCGGGGAACGCGCGTCCGCCGAGGACATCCGCGAACGGCTCACAGACCCGCCGAGCTATTCGGCGGTGCGGGCGATGCTCGCGAAGCTCGAAGCCAAGGGCCACGTGCGGCATCGAGAGGAGGGGCTGCGCTACGTCTACGCCCCGACCACCTCGCGCGCGTCCGCGCAACGCACCGCGCTGCGCAGGCTCGTGCGTGTTTTCTTCGGCGGCTCGCTCGGCCAGACCGTGACGGCGTTGCTGAAACAGGAGAACTGGACGGACGACGAACTCGACGCCCTGCGCGCCGAGATTGAGCGTGTCCGCGAGGACAGGAGGCGTTCATGAAATCGACACTTATCGAGATTGCCGTGGCCCTGACCCGCTCGGTCGAGCTTTCAATCCTGTGGAAGGCGACGGTCATGCTGGCGCTAGGTTTAACCGCGGCGCGTTTGGCCGGGCGCGCGCGTGCGTCCCGACGCCATCTGCTGTTGGCCACGACGTTCGCGACGCTGCTTGCGCTGCCGCTCATCGTGTTGACCCCCGCGCCGGTGACGATTGAGCTTTCCGTCTCTCACGCCGCCGACTCCGTCGCGGCTCTAGGGGCGACACCCACTTCGGCCGCCCGCGTGCCACCCGCCGGTGACGGCCTCGCGCGGCGGACGACGGAGAGCGGCCAATGGTCTCTGCCGTCGTGGCCGACCGTTGTCCGCGCGGGCTGGCTCGCCGGAGTGATGCTGCTGTTCGCGTTGATTGCTTTCGACCTGCGACGTCTCCGCCGTCTGTGCCGCGACGGTCTGCCGTGGCCGGAGTCGCGAGACTTCGCGCGCGCGCTGGCCGCCGAATACGGCGTGCGCCGGCCCGTAGAGGTCTTACTGCATGAGCAGGTCGTGACGCCTCTGACGTGCGGGGCGTGGCGTCCGGTTATCCTGCTGCCTGCGGACGCGCGGGAGTGGGACGAAGCAGACCTACGCCGAGCGCTCGTACACGAGTTGGAGCACGTGCGGCGGGGCGACTGGGCAACGCAGTTGGTGGCCCGCGCGGCGTGCGCGTTTTATTGGTTCCATCCGCTGGTCTGGGTGGCGTGGCGGCGGCTGGGCCTCGAAGCCGAGCGCGCGTGCGACGATGCCGTCGTCCGGGGCGCGGAGCGAACGGAGTACGCCGCGCAGTTGGTGTCGCTCGCGCGGCGGATGTCGAAGGGCCACGCTCATGCGGCACTCGGCATGGCGAAGCGGAGCGACCTGTCGGCACGTGTGACGGCCCTCCTCGACGGCGGTCAGCGACGCGGTCGTGCCGGTCTGTCGGCGACGGTCGGCGTGGTGTGCGTTGCGAGCCTCGTCGTGACGGCGGTGGCTTCCGTTCGCGCCGTCGCGCGAGCGGAGACTTCACCGGTCGCCGTCAATCAGACCGCGAGCGCGCAGACTAAAGACGAACGCTCGCGCCGCCCGTCACCGCTCGATGAGGCGCTCTACGAGGCCGCCGAAGATGGCGACGGCGCGGAGATTGAACGGCTGCTCGCCGCAGGCGCGAACGTGAATTGTGCAATCGACGGCGACGGTAGCCCGCTCATCGCCGCCGCGCGCGCTGGGCATCTCGAAGCAGTTCGACTGCTCCTTGAGCGCGGCGCTGACCCGAACATGCCGGTCGAGGGCGACGGCAATCCGCTCATCATGGCGGCGCGCGAGGGACACACGGACGTCGTCGCGTTGTTGCTGGATCGGGGCGCGAAGGTTGACCAGATGGTTCCCGATGATGAGAACGCATTGATTCAGGCGAGCGGTGAAGGGCATTTGGAGGTGGTCAAACTCCTCGTCGCGCGCGGCGCGGATGTCAACGCGCGCGTGTGGATTGAGCCTGCGTCCGAGCGACCGAACGGCGAGTGGCGGTCGCCGCTCGCGATGGCGCGCAAGGGCGGGCACGACGCGGTAGTCGCCTACCTGAAATCGGTCGGCGCTCGTGAGTAGACGACGGCTGATGTGAGCGTGCGACTTGCGCGGTGCCAAGGTCAGAGGTTAAGGACTAACGGAGTAGAGGCGTGCTGCGAGTCGTCATTCTCTGCCTCCTGCTCAGCATGGCGGGTGCCGGTGACGCGACGGTCGCCGCTCAAGAGCCTCGCGACGCCGTCACTGATGGCGCATGGGAAGGCGTCATCGAAGACCCTGCCCGCCCCGTCGTCGTCGAGGCCGATTTCGGGTCAGGCAAGGCGAGACTCCACGCCGGAGGGCCGACGCCCTTGCCGCTCGAAAAGCTGCCGACTCAAGCCGGACACATCCGCTTCCGAGTTACTGCCGGCGAACGTGTGTTTTCTTTTGAAGGCGAGCGGAGCGGCGGGACGAAGATCAGCGGAGCCGTCAGCTTCGGAGAACGACGGCTTCCGTTCTGGCTTGAGCGTCTGCCGACGGCGGCGACTCCGCGCGACCGTGTCGAGGCTTGGCAACAAGACCTCGACGCTATGCTCAACCGTTTTCTACGGTACGACCGCAGCTTCTCCGCCGACGACCGCGCGGCCTTTCGTGAACGCATTGCGGGCTTGCGACGCTCGCTCCGGACTAAGTCCGATCAGGAGGTCATGGTCGAGTTGGCGCGGGCGGTCGCACTCAGCGGCAACGCGCACACACGTCTGTACCTGATGCGGAATCGCACCGAGGTGCGACGACTACCGCTCCGCGTCTGGTGGTTCAAAGACCGCCTGCACATCGTGCGCGCGGGCGTCGAGCAGAAGGAGCTGCTCGGCTGCCGCGTCCTCAAGGTCGGCGCGATGGACATCGCCACGGCGACGATGCGAGTCCGTGGCATCGACGCCGGCAACGCCTCTTGGCAGCGGTACATGAGCGCCTACTTTCTGACGAGTCCTGACGTGTTGTTTGGCGCGGGCGTGATACCAAGCCCCGAACAGGTTGCGCTGACGGTCTCGTGCGGCAACAAGCGGCGCGACGTGCGTCTGTCGCCCCTGCCGCTGCGGAGGGAGACCGCGCCGGTCGAAGCTTGGTGGGCTTTGGTGCCCGCGTATCAAGAGCCGAACACGAGCCTGACGTCGGCGCTCCGCACGGACGCCGCTCCACGGTACTTGCGCAACGCTCAGAAGAACTACTGGTTCGAGTACGTCCCCGAGTTGCGCGCCATCTATCTCCAGTACAATCGCTCGCAGCCGTCGCGCGAAGGGCCAAGCATGAAGGAGTTCACGGACGGCCTCGTGCGAGAGGTCGAGCAAAGACGGCCCGCCGCGCTCATCTTTGATCTGCGATTCAACACCGGCGGCAACCTTGAAGTCGCGACGCCGCTCGTGCGGACGGTATCGGAGAAACTGGGCGGCGTACAGGTTTTCATCATCACGGGCCGCGCGACCTTCTCCGCCGGAATCACGCACGTCGTGCAGTTGAAGCAGTGGACGCGGGCGACCATCGTCGGCGAGCCGGTCGGCGACGGCCTTGACACGTGGTCGGAGGGCGGGAATCTCACGCTGCCCAACTCGAAGCTGACGGCTCATTACGCGAACGCCTTCCACTCCTACTCGCGGCGCGAGTATCCGGCCCACCGCCCTTACGTCCTCGACCTCGATGTCGCTTCAGTCGCGCCCGACGTGCTCGTCGAGCCGAGTTGGGCCGACTACATCCGAGGGAGAGACCCGGTCTTAGACGCCGTCGCCGCAAGGATAACGGCATCGAGGCGTGGACTATCGCGAGGAACAAAGTCTCCGGGGCTGTGATGTTATGAAGAAGTAAAGAGTGGTGTCGGGACGTCGCGGTGTATGATGGCGCGGGAGCGCGAGGCAACGCCGAGAAGACTCCTCCGAAACACCGCGATGAAAGTGGGACGTCACAGCGCGACATGGGTGCTGGGCATCAGCGCCTCGCACAACGGCGCGGTCTGCCTGCTGAGGGACGACGAGGTGGTCGTCGCCGTGCAGGAGGAGCGGCTGTCGCGATTCAAACGCCACCGCATCCATGGGGCCGAGCCCTCACGCGCGCTGGCCTACTGCCTCGAATACGCCGGCCTCACGCCCGACGACCTGAGCCTCGCCGTCGTCTGCCTTCAGGGCCGCGCGCGCGAAGCGAAGCACGCCGTCGAGTCGAACCCGGCTTTGAGGGGCGCGCGCGGGCGCGTTCCCACCGTCGTCATCCCGCACCACCTCGGCCACGCCGCCCACGCTTTCGCCACCTCCGGTTTTGCAGACGCCGCCGTCCTCGTGGTGGACGGCGCGGGCTCGCCTTTTGAAGACCTCCCGGAAGACGAGCGCGCCGCCATCAGACATCCGGTCGAGGGCGGTTGGGAAACCATCTCTCTCTACGCCGCTTCGGGGACGAGCGTCGTCGCTTTGGAGAAGCACCTCGTCGCGCGCGGCGGCTGGTACAGGCCGCGCGGCGCAGCGATGCCGGGGTTCGGTAGTCTCGGGGGGATGTTCTCGGCCGTCGCCGCGCAACTCTTCAACGAGCCTTCGGAGGCGGGGAAGGTGATGGGACTCGCGCCTTACGGCTCGGCGACGCTGTCGGCCGAGTCTTTCTTCCGTCTCGAGGACGGCCGCTTCAAATTTCTCGACGACGTGCCGTCGCGATTCACGCACGCGGAGCGTTGGCCCGCGCGCGCCGAAGAGTATCAGAACCTCGCGGCGTCGGTTCAGGCGGCGCTCGAAGTCGCCATCCTGCACCTCGCGCGTCGCCTGCGGGAACTCTGCCCCGTCGAGAACCTCTGCTACGCGGGCGGCGTCGCACTCAACAGCGTCGCCAACGAGCGCGTCATACGCGAGTCGGGCTTCCGAGAGGTTTACATCCCGCCCGCGGCCGAGGACAGCGGCCCCGCCATCGGCGCGGCTTATTACGGGCTCTGGCGCTTGACGGGTCACAACACGCGGCGGAGGATGGCGCACGACTCCTGCGGCATCCCTTATTCGCCGAGGGCCGTCTCGTCGGCGGTCGAGAAGTTCGCGCCGCGCGTTCGCACGGTCGTGCCTGACGACATAATCACGGAAGCGGTCGAGCGGATGTGCGCCGGACAGATTATCGGCTGGTTCGACGGCGGCTCGGAACTGGGGCCCCGCGCCCTCGGCCAGCGCAGCATCCTCTGCGACCCGCGCCGCCGCGAAGCGAAAGAGATACTCAATTCGAGGGTCAAGCGCCGCGAGCCGTTCCGCCCGTTCGCGCCCGTCGTCCCGCTCGAAGAGGTCGGCGAGTGGTTCGAGCTCGACGGCGCGCCGCGCGAGAGTCCCTTCATGCTGCGCGTCTGCGATTTCAAAGAAGAGCAGAAGGCGCGCGTGCCTTCGGTCGTCCACGTCGACGGCACGGGGCGCGTGCAGACGGTGACTTCTGAGGCGAACGGGCGCTTCTACGAGTTGGTCAAAAAATTCGGCGAGGCCGCGGGCACGCCCGTCGTCCTCAACACCTCCTTCAACGTGATGGGCGAGCCCATCGTGGAGACGCCCGAAGACGCCGTCGCCTGCCTGCTCGCGAGCGGGCTCGACTGCTGCGTCTTCGAGGATCGCATCGTCGTCAAGGAGTAGAAGCCGCGCCCATGTCGAACTCGGCCGACGGTCTGGGGCTGTACGTCTTGAGGGGCTTCCTCGGCGCGCGCGAGTGCGCGGCGTTAATCGAAGAGGTCTCGGCCGCGTGGGGCGGGCCGGCCACCGTCTACAGGCCGGGCGCGCCCACGCCCGTGGACGAGAGATTGCGCCGGACGACCCGCCACATGCTCTCGGAAGAGACGACGGAGCGCGTGAGGCAAATGCTTTTGCGGCGCATGGACGAGGTGGCCGCGCACTTCGGCGTCACGCTCCGCGACTGCGAGCCGCCGCAGTTTTTGCGCTACCGCGAGGGCGACTTCTTCGTCGCGCATCAGGACGGCAACACCGAGCAGCTTCAATACGACCACCTGAGGGTGCGGCGCGTGTCGGTCGTCATCTTTCTCAACCGGCAGCGCGAGGAGCCCGCGCCCGACTCCTTCGGCGGCGGCTCGCTCGTCTTCTACGGGCCTCAGGTTGACCCGGCGCGGAAAGAGTTGGGCGTCCCGGTCGCCGCCGAGCCGGGTATGCTCGTCGCCTTCCGCTCCGAGACGACGCACGAAGTGAGGCCCGTCACGCACGGGCAAAGGTTCTCCGTCGTCTGCTGGTACAGGTAGCGACCGCAAGTTTACCGTTGACACTTCGGGCCTCTCACATTACTCTGCCCGTCATTCGGGATTCGCTATCGTCACCTCGCGCTGGAAGGTACTGTTAACCGGCGTCTCGCCTCGTCGACCTCACGCCGTCTTTAACAATGGAGTTCCGTCTGAGGTCGCGCCGCGCCTTACCCAACCTCGTGCCAACGGAGTGCATTTAATTTTCGGGAGATAGCCATGAGCGACAAAGAGAAGGATAAATTCAAAGACGCCGACAAAGACAAGAAAGACAAGGACAAGGACAAATCCATACGGCCCGAGGTCATCCCCGAGGTCGCGCCAGAAATCAAGCCGGAGGTTATCCCCGAGGTGGCTCCGGAAGTCATCACGGAGGTCGCGCCCGAGGTCTACCCCGAAGTCGCGCCCGAGGTTATCACGGAGGTCGCGCCGGAGATTAAGCCTGAGGTCGTGCCCGAGGTGGCACCGGAGATTAGGCCCGAAATCGTCACGGAAGTCGCGCCCGAGATAC
>DASUNL010000071.1:0-4346 GCA_036277175.1 Pyrinomonadaceae bacterium
CGGCGCGCTCGACCCGCGCAGGAGGTGTACGCTCGCGTCCATCTCGCGAGCGACGCGCTCGCGCTCCTGCTCGGTCGCGGCCGCGTCGAGTGCGGCGGCCAGCGCCACGCCCTCCTCGGCCGTGCAGCCGTGCGCGCTCGCCACGCGCGAGCTGCCCTGCTCGCCCGGCTCGATGATGAGCACGCGGTTGGCCTTCGACTCCTGCTGGACGACCGCGACCAGCTCGCGCAACAGAAGCTCGCGCGAGCTTGCGGCCTCGGCCAGACGGAGCGTCAGAAGCTGCGCGGTGGCGGTCGGCTCTTCGTGCTCGGCGGGCGCTGATTGATGAAGCTCGGCGAGGAACTCTTCGGCGCGCTCGACGCCCAAGCGCGCGCCCAGCTCGCGGAAGGCGTGGGCGGCCAGCCCCGCCTGCTCGGCCGCGCGCTCGGGCTGGCCGACGGCGTAGGCGCGCGCGAGGAAGAGCTTGGCGCGCGCGCTGCGGTAGCGGTCGCCGAGCATCTCGAAAATCGAGTGGCTGCGGCCGAGGTGGTGCGCCGCGTGCGTCGAGTCGCCGCGCTCAAGCGCGAGTAGGCCACGGAGTCTTTGCGTCTCGGCCGTCACGGCGATGTCGAGCGTCGGGTCGTCGGCCTCCTCCTGCACGCCTTCGAGCAGCGCCGCGCACTCGTCGAGCGCGCCCTCGCGCAGGCGCGCCTCGGCGAGCAGAAGCGTCGCCTCGTAGACCGCCTGACGGTCTTCAATCTTCGAGGCGAGCGCGAGCGCCTCCTCACCCTCGGCGCGCGCCTCGTCCGTTTTGCCCATCAGGAGGTGACAGCGGCCGAGCGTACACATCGCCTGCCGCTCGTACCACTTGTTGCCGTGCTCCTTCGAGATGCGGACGGCGCGTTCGAGATACTGCTCGGCCTCCTCCAAATCACCGCGCAGCATCTTCAGGTCGCCGAGCGAGTCGTAAATCATCGGCTCAAGCGAGCCGCTCTGATCGACTTGCAGCGCGAGTTCGAGCGCGCGCCGCAGACACTCCTGCGCGCGTTCAAACTCGCCGATGAGCGTCAGGTTGATGCCGAGGTTGTTGTAGCCGGTCGCGGCCGACGCCTTGTGCTCGGTGCGCTCGTAGTAGGCGACGGCCATCTCCAAAGAGCGTATGCCGTCGTGCGGGCGGCGCAGGAACCAGTACGCGCCCGCCATGTTGTTGTAGACGCGCCCCAGAAGGTAGGGCGCGGGGCGGTCGCCGACGATTTTCGCCGCCTGCTCGTAGCTCTCGATGGCCTCCTCGTAGCGGCCGACGTGCGTCGAGGTCAGGCCGATGGAGAAGTACGACTCGGCCATCCCGCGCCAATCGCCCGTGAGCCGGTAGTGTTCGAGAGACTTCAGGGCGTGGTCGCGCGCGATGGAGTACTCGGTGATGTGACGGTAGACGCGCGCGAGCGCGACGTAGATGGCCCCGAGGCGCGCGTCCGCGCCCGACTCCTCTGCGTCCTGAAGCTCAGAGTTCAGTAGCGCGATGGCCTTGGGCTGGTCGCCGTTGTAGTTGTGCGCGAGACCTATCTGCACGCGCAGGGCGGAGGAGACTTCGGCGTCGAGCCCGCGCCTTCCTTCGGCCGACTCGTAAGCCTTGACGACTTCGAGCGACTCGATGAAGCGGCCGCGCATCTCCAAGGCCATCGAGAGCAGGCAACGCGCGCCGCCCAACAGGTTCTTGTCGCCGCGCGCGCCCGAGATGATGTGGCGCAGGCGCGTCTCGGCCTCGGAGGCCAGCCCGCGGTCGAGCAGCTCGCGCGTCTCTTCGAGGTCTTGCGCGAGGATGGCGCGCGAGGCCGAGGCGCGACCCTGCGCGACGCGACGAGCGTCCGACAGTTGGACGACGCCGGGAGAAGCCTCTTCGTCGGCTCGCGCCGAGGGCTTCTTCGCGGCCGAATCTTTTTCGTTACGCGGTTTCATCCACACCAATCCCCGTGAGGAGGATTCGACGACGGGGCAATTTAGGTTGTCGCTTGTAGTTCTGATGGGTGTAAGGGTGCTTCGACGGCCTCAAAGTAAATAACTGGCACCCTCAGGACACTGCCAAAGGCTTGAACATTCCAGACTTTAGCACAGCCCCGCGCCCGAGACCAACGACATTTTAGGCGCGGGCAGTGAACCCCGAAACATTCGATTGTCAAGAGCCGCACGGTTTGGTACAAACAAGGCCACACGAGAGTTAAAGTTTGTATCGAGAGGGTAGTTTGAGGTCGGAGTTTGCACATTCCAGATGAGGAGTCGCAAATGGCCGAAGCAGTCATCCCGCGCGCCGAGACCCGCAAGCCGATGGGCCGCCTCAAGCGTTGGTTACTTCAGGGACAGATAAAAGAGATAGAAGGCCCGCACGAGCCTCCCGGAAGACACCGCAAACATCCTTGGTGGCAGGTGATGTGTCTGACCGGCGTCGACTA
This sequence comes from Pyrinomonadaceae bacterium, assembly GCA_036277175.1. Taxonomy (GTDB): domain Bacteria; phylum Acidobacteriota; class Blastocatellia; order Pyrinomonadales; family Pyrinomonadaceae; genus DASQDT01. Next base: position 2,427 of record DASUNL010000071.1, read on the forward strand.
CTTCTCGACGCTCGGCTACCAGCCCGGCATCGCGGCCGTCGCCGCCGGGGCCATCTCGCCCATCGCGACGCTCATCCTCGTCCTCATCACGCTCTTCGGCGCGCTCCCGATGTACAAGCGCGTGGCCGAGGCCAGCCCGCACGGCGACGGCTCCATCTCAATGCTTGAAAACCTCCTGTCGCGTTGGAAGGGGAAACTGTTCGTCTTGGCGCTCCTCGGCTTCGCCGCGACGGGGTTCATCATCACGATTACGCTGTCGGCGGCCGACGCGACCGCGCACATCATCGAGAACCCTTACGTCCACCACCTGTTCGACGCGCAGGGCTGGAACGTCGAGAGCAAGGCGTGGCACGTCGGCATCACGCTCGCCCTCTTGGCGTTTCTCGGCGCGGTCTTCCTCAAAGGCTTCAAGGAGGCCATCGGGATTGCCGTCCTCATCGTCATCGCCTACATGTTCTTGAACCTGATAACCATCGGGTACAGCCTCTACCAAATCTTCCTCAACCCGCAGAAGATCGTCGATTGGAAAGACAGTCTCTTGACGGCGCAGGCGGGCGGCTTTAGCGTCGGCGGGAATCCACTGATGATTGCCGGCATCGCGCTCTTCCTCTTCCCGAAGCTCGCGCTCGGGCTCTCGGGCTTCGAGACGGGCGTCGTCGTCATGCCGCTCGTCGAGGGCGACCCCGGCGACACGGAGAAGAAGCCCGAAGGGCGCATACGCAACACGAAAAAACTCCTGACCGTCGCCGCGCTCATCATGAGCGTGATGCTGATAACGAGCAGCTTCGCCACCATCACGCTGATACCGCCCGACGAGTTTCGGCCCGCGACCGAGACGCAGGACGCGGGCAAGGCGGCGGGCCGCGCCCTCGCGTACCTCGCGCACACGTACCTCGGAGACATCTTCGGGACGGTCTACGACGTGAGCACGATTCTTATACTCTGGTTCGCCGGGGCGTCCGCTCTGGCGGGCTTACTCAACATCGTGCCCAGATATCTGCCGCGCTACGGGATGGCCCCCGACTGGGCGAAGGCCACGCGGCCGCTCGTGCTCATCTTCACGGCCATCGCCTTCCTCGTCACGATTCTTTTCCGCGCGGAGGTCGAGGCGCAGGCGGGCGCATACGCGACGGGCGTGTTGGTGCTAATGGGTTCGGCGGCGGTCGCCGTCACGCTCCTCGTGTGGCACAAACCCGGCTTGACGCGCTGGGCCTTCCTCCTCGTCTCGCTCGTCTTCGGCTACACGACCGTCGTCAACATCATCGAACAGCCCTCAGGCATCAAGATTGCCTCGCTCTTCATCGCGGGCATCGTCACCGCCTCGCTCGTCTCGCGCGTCTGGCGCACGACGGAGCTTCGCGTCGAGCACATCGAGCTCGACGACATGGCGCGGCGTTTCGTCGAGGATGTCGGGCGCGGGGGCGCGGTGCGCATCGTGGCGAACCGGCGCGACCGGGGCGACGCCGCCGAGTACGACGCCAAGGAGCGCGAGAAGCGGCAGGACAACCACATCCCGACCAGAGACCCCGTCGTCTTCTTCGAGGTCACGCCGGGCGACGCCTCGGAGTTCGCCGGTGAGTTGAAGGTGCACGGCGTCAACATCGAAGGCTTCCGCGTATTGAGGACGAGAAGCCCGGCCGTGCCCAACGCCATCGCCGCCTTCCTCCTCTACCTGAGAGACACGACGGGCAAAATCCCGCACGTCTACTTCGGGTGGAGCGAGGGCAACCCTTTGATGTACCTGCTCCGCTACATCGCGTTCGGCGAGGGCGACACCGCGCCGGTGACGCGCGAGATTCTGCGTCAGGTCGAGGAAGACCCTGAGCGCCGCCCGTCGGTTCACGTCGGAGGCTAAAAGGCAGTGACGAGGGACGAGATAGCTTTCAGCCGTCAGCTTTCAGCATTCAGCTTAAAACTTTC
>DASUNL010000072.1:0-7558 GCA_036277175.1 Pyrinomonadaceae bacterium
GCGTCGACGTTGATGGTGACGGTCGCCGTGTCGGTCTCGGGGCTGGTGTTCGTCGCCGTGTAGGTGAAGGTGTCCGCGCCCTCGAAGCCTGCGGGCGGGTCGTAGGTGAACGAGCCGTCGGCGTTGAGGGTGACGGTTCCGCCCTGCGCGGTCGCGCCGGCGGCGATGGCGGTGGCCGCGGGGGCGGGGAGGCCGCTGTCGTTCGTGAGCACGCCGGTGGCGGCCGGTACGACGAGCTGCGTGTCGACGCCGGTCGCGTAGGTGTCGTTGCGCGCGAGCGGCGACATCGTAATCGAGCCGGGGACGAGCGTCGTGTTCGCGTCAATGGTGTCGCTGAACTGGACGTTGGTGGCCGGGTCGCCGGAGTTGGCGACCGTCACCTCGTAGGTGATTTCGTCGCCGGGTTCGGCCTTGCCGTCGGCCTCTGGGCCGTCGACGAAGGAGTCCGTCTTCGAGGCCGTGATGCTCGGCGCGAAGACTGCGGCGAGGGCCGCCGGGGCCGCCGTCGCTGTGAGTTGTTGCGCTTCACCCGCGCCCGTGCGTTCCGGGCCCGCGCCTGCGACGGCCGGGGCGGCGCGCATCGCGGAAGCGTTTGCGGCCAGCGCCACGGGCGCGAGCTGCCCGACGAGGAGCAGGTACGCGAGCATGGTGGCGATAAAAGCTCTGGCGTTGCGTGTGCCGGGGGTAGGGGTAAAGTGCTTCATAACTCTCCTTGAAAATAAAAGTCCGCCGCGCGGGGCGCGCCGGGTGGGGCGGCCCAGTGAGGGGAAGACGGAATGGACGTTAGACATCGGGTTCGTCTTGTTAGGTTAGGGCCGCGTGGCCGGCCGCGTAAGTGTCGGCCGGCCACGCGGGTAAAGCTCTAGCCGCGCGGCGGGAAGACGCCTTGCAGAGCGATGCAGAAGTAGAAGGTCAGGTACGGCATCAGGTTGTTGTGCGGCTGGTCACCGCCGGCCGGTGTCAGCGCGTTCGGGCTCAGATTGGTCTGCGACGCGGGCGCGGCGTACATCGTGATGCCGCCGACGCCGGTCGCCATCCGCTCGTTGACCGGACTCTGGTTGGTGCCGTCTTGGGCCGAAACCTTCCATGCGTGCGAGTGCGCGGGAATCTCGGATTCGAGGAGCGTCACGGTCTCTGAGCCGCCCGTCTCGCCGAGGTCGTGGAGCGAGAGTCCCGGCCCTTGGCCGGGGTGCATCGGCGCGCGCCCCTGCAAATCGGGGAGCGCGAAGTTCGACTTGCCGTTCCCGCCGTAGGTCGTGCCGAGCAGGGAGAACAGCGCCGTGTTCTGGCTGAGAGGCATCAACTGCCCGTCACACCAAGCCCAACCTTTCGGGGCAAAGTTGAAGGGGAAGATGCGGATTTCAGCGACAAAGGGGTCTGCCATGTCAGTCGTTCTCCTTAAGTTGGGGACGGGAAAAGCCCGAAGAGCGAGATGATGAAGTCCACGCACAGGTACGGCTGGAAGTTGGTGTGCGGCTGGCTGCCGCCGACCGGGCCGACACTCTGCGCCGGGAAGAACGCCGCGGGGTTGTCCGTCCCGTAGGGGGTAATCGTCGCCGCCTGCGTCAACGCCACGACGTTGTTGGTCGGGTTGACGGCCGAGGCGGCGGAGGTCGAGCAGAGCATGGCGTGCGTGTGAGCGGGAATCTGCTGCACGGTCAGCGTGATCTCCTCGGCCCCTCCCGTCTCGGCGAGGATGAATCCGTTGCCTTGGTGGATGGGGATGCGTCCGCGCAGGTCGGGGAGCGCGAAGGTGGATTGGCCGTCGCCGCCGTAGGTCGTGCCGATGAGTTGGAACAATGTCTCGTTCTCGGAAATGGGGAGCAACTGGCCCTCGCAGAACATCCAGCCCGCTGGAGCGAAGTTGCCCGCGAACATTCTTATTTCGCCGACGTATGGTTGTGCCATCTTTCTCTCCTTAGTTGGGACTGGGGAAGATACCCTGCAAAGCGATGCCGAACGCGAGCGTCAGGAACGGCTGCATGTTGAGGTGGGCTTGGCTGCCGCCGACGGGCGAGATCGAGTCGGGGGCCATCGCCTGAAGGTTCGCCGGCCCGGCGTAGAGGTTCGCGCCTGACGACTGCGACAGCATGACGCTGGAGGAAGGCGTGCCGGTCGTCGGCGGGACGTTGGCCGCGTTCGCGACGTGGACGTGTTCGGGCAACTCTGAGATGGAGAGCGTGTGCGCCTGCTCGCCGCCGCGCTCGCCTAAAGTGTGACCGCTGCCGACGTGAATGGGGGTGCGTCCGCGCAGGTCGGGGAGCGCGAAGTTAACGCGGCCGTCGCCGCCGAAGGTCGTGCCGAGCAAGGAGAAGAGACCTTGATTCTGGTTGATGGGCATCAGTTGCCCGTTACACAGCGCCCATCCTTTGGGCGCAAATCCGAAGCTGAAAATCCTTATCTCTGAGAGGAAAGGTTCGGCCATAGGGGAACTCCTTGGGGTGGTTGGGTGCCTGCCACAAAGGCTCGCGAGAGGTCACAAAATTGCGGACCCCGGAATGGGAAGCGGATGTTGGGAGAGACCGCAAATGCTCGGAGTCTCGGGGTTAAGAGTGGCGCGAGGACGCGCGCGGCTTTCCTTACGATGCTGAATTGCCGGCTTGAGCTATCAAGCTCTCTGAGCGAGAAGAACTCAGGGAGCGGAGATTGTACCGTCAGAGGGCCAGTATTTCAAGTTTAAAAGATTCACAAACTTTAGGTTGTAAGTTTCGGCCCGGATGAATACACTAAGCGGGTGGCTGAAGGGGCCACACGTCCTTCCGTTTTCAGACATCGCATCGAACCACTCAGGAGAACAGCCCCCAAGATGTCTCTTACACGCCGTAAGTTTCTGAGCGCGAGTGCGCACGCCGCACTCTTCGCCGCTCTCCCGCTCACCTCGCTCGACAAAGTCTTCGCCCAACAAGATCAGCCCGGCACGTCCGACATGGGGCCGCAACTGGTCGGCGGCCTCTACGAAGTCCCGCAGGAGGCCAAGCTCGATAACGTCTTCTACTTCACGCAGTCGACCTTCGACCCGCACCTCAACACCGACTTCAGCGTGCGGGCCGGCGTGCTCGCGAGCACGCTCCGGCTCGTCGACATCGAGGCGTGCCCGTCGGCCAGAGACGTGGCCGCATCGGACAAGGGCGAATGCTTCTCGCTCATGTTCCGCGCCGACCGAGAGCTTTCGCGCGCGCGCACCATCCACGTCTTCGAGCACGGCGCGCTCGGCGCGTTCAACCTCTTCGTCACGCCGACGACGAGCAAGAGCGACCCGCGCGGGCTTTACTACGTGGCCGTCATCAACCACCGCGTCACGGCGGGCGCACCCGCCGCGCCGAAGACCATCAAGCCGCGACAGACGCGGCCCTCTAGCCAGTAAGTCCCGCAGCCGTCCGCGCGCGCGTGCGGCAGCGCGAGGAATGACGCTTGACTGAGAGCCACGCAAGCCGGACGACGCCCGACGCGGGCGCGCGAGTCTCTCTGCGCCCCGTCGCGCCCGAGGACGACGAGTTTCTGCTCGGCGTCTACGCGAGCACGCGCGACGCCGAGTTGTCGCAGGTCGAGTGGGCACCCGGCCAGAGGGAAGCCTTCCTGCGGATGCAGTTCGACGCGCAGCGCGGCGAATACTCGGCGCGCTTCCCCGACGCGCAGTACGAAGTGATTCTGCTCGACGGGCGGCCCGTGGGCCGCTTCTGGGTCGGGCGCGACGACGAACAGATACGACTTCTCGACATCGCCCTGCTGCCCGAGGCGCAGAAGCAGGGCGTCGGCACGCTGCTCGTCGGCCGCCTCATCGAGGAGGCGCGCGAGACGGGCAAGGCTCTGCGCCACATGGTCTTTCTCTACAACCCGGAGGCCAAGCGCCTCTACGAGCGTCTCGGCTTCGAGGTCATCGAAGACCTCGGCGCTTACGCGCACATGGAGTGGAAGGGCACGGACGGAGGCCGCGCGGGTGAAGTGTGACGCGCGATTCGAGGTGTCGGATTTGAGATGTTAGATTTCAAATCTCAAATTTGAAACGTCGGATTTGAAATCTCGAATGTCGAGCGCCTTCATCCTCGTCTCGACTTGCCGTCATCCTTCCGCACTCATGCGGTTGATGACGGCCTCGTAGCGGAAGCCTTCGTCGGTCTTCTGGACGGGTGTGATGAAGAGCAGGAACGAGCCGAGATGTTCGTGCTCGAAGGTGAAAGTCCCCTGCCCGAGGAAGGGTTCGGGCGGGCCTTCAAAGAAGGCCGAGAAGCGTTCCATCCCCGCGCGGTCGCCGGGGTTCGGCCGGTAGCTCACCACCTCGACCAGCGCCAGTTCGACCCTCCGCGACTCGTCCAAGGCGATTTGAAACTTCGTGTTCACGTTGCGCGTGAACGCCTCTTCGGTCAGCACGTCAATCGTCATCCGTCTCTCGTCTCCTCCGTCAGTGTTTTTGGCCGCGACAAGATAACACGGCAACTGCCCGCCGCGTAAAAAGTCGCGCGCAACTCTCTTCCCTTCACACGCGAACAAAACTCCCGCCCGCCGCGAGCAGCCCTTCGAGCGCGTCGGCGGCCGCGCGCGCCCCGTCCTCCGCGCACACGACGCGCCCGACCTCCTCGGCGCGCCGCGCGTAACTTTCGACCGCCAACAACTCGCGCAGCTCGCGCGCGGCCGTGCGCGCTTTATAGCGCGGGCGGTTGAGCGTGCGGCTCACGCCGAGGCGCTCGGCGCGCGCGGCGTTGTCGTGCTGGTCGAAGGCGTGCGGGACGATGAGCGTCGGGCGGCCCGCGCGTAGGGCCTGCCCCGTAGTGCCGACGCCGCCCTGATGTACGACGGCGCGCGCGCGCGGCAGAAGCTCGCCGTAAGGCGCGTAGTCGAAGGCCGCCACACCTTCCGCCAGAGGCTCGGGCAGACGGTTGCGCTCGTCTCCGAGGAGCAGGAGCGCGCGCACGCCCAGCTCGCGCGCCGCCTTCACCGACTCCGCGTAAAAATCCTTCGCCACGTAGATGGCCGAAGAGCCGAGCGTGAAGACGACGGGCGGCTCGCCCGCGTCGAGAAACTCTTCCAACGCGGGCGCGAGTCCCTCGTGGGGGTCGTCGCCCGCGCGGTCGCGCCGGTCGTAGAAGGGAAAGCCCGTGACGATTGTGTTGGGCGGCCAGTCCGCTTGTGGGTCGCCCAACACCTTCGAGTAGAGCGCGAGCACGAGCGCGGGCGAGTGTTGCCCCTCGAACATCGGGTTTCGGCCGCGCGCGAGTCCAAGCTCCCTGCGCATTGAGTAGACGGGCTTGACGAGTGAGTCGATACGCTTACGGCCCGCCCACATCACGGCGCGCGTGAAGGCGCGGCTGCGCGTCATCAAGGCGTGGAGCGCGGGCAGTTGCGGCGGCACGGGCGGGTCGTAGATGGAGAGGAACGAGCCGGGCGCGAGCACGCTCGACGCCCAGAGGACGCCCGTCACCTCCGCGACCAACGGGCCGACGAACGGGAGCGGGTGCGTTAAGAGCAGGTCTGCGCCGCGCACGGCCGCGAGCAGGTCTTCGTAAGAGTCGCGCAGGTGGGGCAGAATCATCGTCCGCATCAGACGCTCCGGCCCCGTGCGCGCGTTGACGACGTGCTCGATAATCTCGGCGACGCGCTCCGGCTCGTCGTAGGACGGCATGTCCGGGCGCACGCGCCGGAACTCAATTCCGAGCGGCTCGACCTTCTCGCGGTACATCTCGGTCGTTGCAATGACGGGGCGGTGTCCGCGCCGAAGCAGTTCGAGCGCGACGGCGATGTACGGATGCACGTCGCCGAACGAGCCGAAGGTCGAGAGCACGATTCTTTTTCCGCTCGTCATAAAGCTTCACCGTAAGCCCGTCACGTCTCCGGCGCGGACGACTCTCAAATCGCCCTCCATCGTCTCGACGCGCAGCGCGCCGTCCGCTTCAAGCCCGCGCGTCGTGCCCTCGAACGACTCTGCGCCCAGAGAGACGCGCACGCGCCGCCCCTCCGCGTAGGACGAGCGCGCGCACCACTCGCGCAGAGTTTCCTGCGCCCCCCCTTCCCCTTGCAGGCGCGCGTATCGCGCGGCGAGCGCGCCGACGAGACTCTCAAGCAGCTCATCATACTTCGGGCGCGCGCCCGTCAACTCTTCGACCGACGTCGCGGCCACGCGCAACTCGGGCGGCAGAGCGTCCGCGCGCAGGTTGATGCCGATGCCGACGACGCACGCGCGCCCGCCACCCGCGCCCTCGACCGTCTCGGCCAAGATGCCGCACACCTTGCGCCCGTCAGCCAACAGGTCGTTCGGCCACTTGATGTCTGTTTCGAGCGCGCACGTCTCGCGGAGCGCGTCCGACGCGGCGAGCGCGGCGGCGAGCGTGAGCAAGGGCCACGCCGAAGCGTCGAGGCGCGGGCGCAAGACCGTGCTGAAGTAGAGTCCCGCGCCCGGCGGCGAGACCCACGCGCGCCCCTGCCGGCCGCGCCCCGCCGTCTGCTCCGACGCCACCACGCACAAGCCCTCGCGCGCCCCGGCTGCGGCCTGCCGCGCCGCCTCCGTGTTCGTCGAAGGCAGCGAGTCGAAACGCAAAATGACGGGCGCGAAATCTTCTCTCATCTAAGAAAGCGCGAAAAGGTTTGTCTCAAACCGGCGCGTTCAAGAATATACTTACCGCTCGCCCTCGCGCTAACCGCACGACGCCGCACCGACGCGCGAAACTTTTTCGCGGGAGATGGACTTGCATGAAACTCACGCACGCATTCACGAGACTCGCGACGGCGCGTCTTCTTCTGACGAGCGCGGCCATCGCGTCCTTCGCCTGCGGCGGCGCGCAAAGCGGCGGCGGCAGAGAGGCGGCCGTCTTCCCTTCGGGGCGCGTCGTCGATTTGTCGCACCCCTTCGACGCGGAGACCGTCTATTGGCCGACGGCCGAGAAGACTTTTCAGTTGGAGAAGGATTTCGAGGGACAGACCGAGGGCGGATACTTCTACGCCGCCAACAGCTTCTCGACGGCCGAGCACGGCGGCACGCACTTGGACGCGCCCGTCCACTTCGCCGAGGGCAAGCAGACGGTCGACCAGATTCCGCTCACGCAGTTGACGGGCGCGGGCGTCGTCGTCGATGTGTCGGCGAAGTGCGAGGCGGACGCGGACTATCAGGTCTCGGTCGCGGACTTCGAGGCGTGGGAGCGCGCGAACGGGCGTCTGCCGCGCGGCGTGATTCTCATCCTGCGGACGGGCTTCGGCCGCCGGTGGCCCGACCGCAAGAGTTACATGGGGACTGATGAGCGCGGGGACGGTGCGGTCGCCAAACTTCACTTTCCGGGGCTGCACCCGGACGCGGCGCGCTGGCTCGTCGAAGGGAGAGAGGTCAAGGCCGTCGGCCTCGACACGCCGAGCATCGACTACGGGCAGTCGAAGCTCTTCGAGTCGCACCGGATACTTTTCGAGAAGAACGTGCCCGCCTTCGAGAACCTCGCCAACTTGGACGCGCTGCCCTTGAAAGACTTCTACGTCGTCGCGCTCCCGATGAAAATCAAGGGCGGCAGCGGCGGCCCCCTGCGCGCCGTCGCCATAGTTAAGCCTCAGTAGTCGCGCTTCAGAGCTTCGGCCTCCGCCG
>DASUNL010000073.1:0-2137 GCA_036277175.1 Pyrinomonadaceae bacterium
GGCGAGTACCGCGTGCGCGCGGCCTCCTTGGAAGAGTGGGAGCGCGCGCGCAAGGTCGAGGCGATGCACCACCCCGTCGAAGTCGAAGAGCTTTACGACGGTCGCGCGGGCGCACGTCGCATCCAACGCCCCTTCACGAAGACCGGCGCGTTGTGGGGCATGCCGCGCGCCGTGAGCGGCGAATGGCTCGCCGTCTTCAGCTACACGCCCGACGTTGACGCGGCGGGAGCGCGCCTGCCGCGCGGCGCGCTCCACATAGAGGTTTACGACGCCCCGCCCGGCGACCTCATCAACTCGGCCCGACGCCCTTACACGGGCTCGCCCGACGCGCTCTTCGCGCGCGCCCTCTGGCTCGACCGGCACTTCCTCGTCGTCCCTCTCGACGAGTCGTACAACTCTCTTCTGCTCTGGCTGCTGCCCGAGACGGGCGGGATGCTCTAGTCGAAGAGCGTCTGCTCGACGGCGGTCGAAGCCTTCTTCGTCGCCCCCTTCTTCGCCGACGAAGAGCCGGGATGTTGGGCGAGGTGTTCGGCGTTGAAGCCCATGTCGCGAAGGATGTTCGCGAACTTGCGCGCGCCGTGCATGGTGATGATGCGCGTCGCGCCCGACTCGCGCGCGAGTCGCACCAACTCGTCGAAGTCGGCGTGGTCTGAGAGCGGGAGCACGAGGTCGACGCCCTTGTACATGTAGGGCGCGCTCTTGCTCATCGCCCAACCCGTGAGCATGATGAGGAAGCGTCGCGGGATGTTGAGAATCATCGGCTGGCGGCGGCAGCCGGGCGGCGCAATCAGCACGCGCCACTTCAACTGCTCGCGGTCGTAACGCTCGTACTCGCCCGAAAACCTGACGCCCAGCTCGCGATAAATCTCCGCCACGTTCCAGACCGACCCGTGCAACGTCACGCGGTAGCCGCGCCGGAGCAGAAGCTCCAAAGCCTCCTGACTCTTCCCCAGCGCGTAGGCCAAGACGACGGGCACGCGGTCGTCCGAGAGCGCGCGGTCGACGGCCGCGCAGAGTCGCTCGGCCGTCACCACGTCGGGCGGGAAGCGGTACTGCGGGTCGCCGAAGGTCGACTCCATGACGAGCGTGTCGCAGGGGACGATGACCGCGTCTTCGGCCGCGACGTTCGGACGCAGCTTGATGTCGCCCGTGTAGACGAGCCGCTCGCCGTCGGCCTCGATTAAGACTTGCGCCGAGCCGAGACAGTGGCCCGCCGGGTAGAAGGTCAGCGCGTAGCGCCCGTAGTCGCGCCGCTCCCCGTAGGCCAAAGCCTCGACGTGCGCCTCGCCGATGCGGTGGCGGAAGATGCGCGCCGTCTCGGGCGTGGCGACGATTGCGTTGTGCCCGGCGATGTGGTCGGAGTGGGCGTGCGAGATGACGCAGGAGGGGCGCTGACCCTCGGCGTCGAGCCACAAGTCCAAGTCCGGCAAATACAGCCCGTCTCGATATTCGACTCTTAACAACTCCGTACTCCTTCGGCTCGCGAACCGTGAATCGTCAATCGTCAATAGATTGACGGGCGCACAACCTTGAGCTTCGCAATTCGAGTGGAGAGGCCGCCGACCTCAATTCACGATTTACGATTCACGATTTACCACTTACGATATGTTCGGGAGTTTGACGACTCGATTATAACACGCGCGGGGACGAGGACGGGCGGCCGAGGTGAAGGGCGAAAGCGAGTTGAAAGAGGAAGTCGGCGCGGGCGCGGGGGAGACTTTTGAGGAGACGCCGCGCGAGCGTCGGCGCGCGGCCCGCCGCCTGCTGCGCGCCGAGGTCTACTACGGCGCGTCGCTTCTGGCGTTCGCCGCGCTCACCGTCTTCGCCTACACGCACGCCTACTTCGGCTGGGACTTGCGCGCGGCGCGCGCGCTGCAATCTCTGACGGGGTTGCGCGAGTTCATGCGCGTCGTCTCGATACCGGGCGACGGCTGGACGGCGCACATCATCTCGGCCGCGACCGTCCTCGGCTTCCTCGCCGCCCGACGCTACAGCGAGGGGGCCGCGCTCGCGCTCTCGACGGGCGGCGGCGCAATCCTCAGTCGCACCTTCAAGACGCTCATCGCGCGCCCGCGTCCGGCGGCCGACTTGGTCGAAGTCTTCCGCGCCATCGAGTCGAAGAGTTTCCCCTCGGGGC
>DASUNL010000074.1:0-11394 GCA_036277175.1 Pyrinomonadaceae bacterium
ACCCGCGCCGCCGTCAACTCCTGCGCCTGCTCGAAGGCGCGGCCGGTGCGACCGCGATGTTCGACCCCCTGACCGGCCCGCCCGCTTCCGCGCAGTGGTTCGTGCGCGTTCACTGGCGCGAAGAGGACGCGCTCCAAAGCAACTTCTGCTTCACGGTCGAGTGCCCCGCGCCCGTCCAGTTCGTCTCGCTCTTTCACGGCAACTTGGTCGAGGCGCATCACGGGCGACCGGCCGAAGCCGCGCCGCCGCACGAGTTGATTTTTAAAGAGCCGGGCACGCCGCTTTCTCTAGTGGCCGCCAACGAGTTTCACTACGAGCGGACGCCTTGGGGCGCAATCTGTCGTCTGCCGCGCGGGCCGCTCGCCTACCGCAACACGCCGCCGGGCGGCGAAGTGCCGCCGCTCTCGACACTCGCCGTCCGCGTCCGCTTGCCGAGCGGCACGGACGTGTGGGACGAAGTGCCGAGCCTCATTCACAGCGATACGAGCGACGAGAACGGCGACCACTTCATCGTCGAGACCGACGAGCTGGGCCGAAGCCTCATACGCTTCGGCAACGGCGTCAACGGCAAGCTCCTGCCCGAGGGCGCGGAGGTGCGCTGCTCTTATCAAACGGGCAACGGACTCGACGGCAACATCGGCGCGGACAAGCTCTCGCGATTCGACGCGGCCGCCCCGGCCTTCAACCTCCTCTCGGCCGGGGTGCTCGTGCCGCTCAACGTCGCGCAGGCCGCACTCACGCGCGTCTGGAATCCGTTCGACGTGACGGACGGCCGCGCACCCGAACCCGCCGCCGAAATCATCCGCCGCGCGCCCGAAGCTTACCGGCTCCGTCAACTCCGCGCCGTCACGCTCAAGGACTACGTCGCGCGCGCCGAGGAGGTCGAGGGCGTGTCGCGCGCGGCTGCCAGTTACGCTTGGACGGGAAGCTGGCGCACCGTCCGCATCACGGTCGACCCGAGGGGCACGCCCGCGCTCTCCGACACCTTGCGCCGCACGGTCGCGCGCCACCTCGAATCAGTCCGCCTCATCGGCGAGGACTTGGAGATACGTCCGCCGCGCTTCGTGCCGCTCGAAATCCGCGTCCGCGTCTGCGTCGCCGCCGACTACTGGCCCGAGGATTTGCGCTTCATCCTCGAACAGGAGTTCTCGACCGGCTACACGCCCGACGGCCACCAAAGCTTCTTCCACCCCGACCTCTGGACGTTCGGCCAACCTCTGCGCGCCAGTCAAATCACGGGGCGCGTGCAGAAGGTGCAGGGCATCGAGCACGTCATCTCGGTGAAGATGAAACGCTGGAACGAGACGGGGAAGGGGACGCACGAGATAGTCAGCCTGCGCCACAACGAAATCATTCAGGTGATGAGCGACCCCGACCACCTTGAGCGCGGCTTCATCTTCTTCGACCTGAAGGGGGGCAGGCAATGAGCGAAGACTGTCGCAACGACTGCGCCGCGCCGCTCCGCTTCCCGCGCCGCATCTTCAACCGGCCGGGCCTCGGGCGCATCGACTACCGCGTCGGCACTTACGCCGACATACGGCAGTTTCTCCTCCGCAACCTCGACCGCGACCCCACGCTTCAGGGCTGGACGCATCGCGGCGCGGACGACCCCGGCATCGCGCTTCTCGAAGGCGCGTCGATACTCGGCGACATCCTCACCTTCTATCAGGAGCTTTACGCGAACGAGGCGTATCTGCGAACGGCGCGCTGGCGCGAATCAATCGCCGACCTGACGCGCCTCATCGGCTACCGCCTCTCGCCGGGACTCGGCGGCAATGCGACCTTCGCCTTCGAGGTGAAGGGCGACCGCGCCGTGACCGTCCCCGTCGGCTTCCCCGTCAAGGCGCAGGTCGAGGGACTTGAGAAGGCGGCCGAGTTCGAGACCTCGGAAGAGCTTGTGGCCTACCCTTGGCTCAGCCGCTTCAACCTCTTCCGCCCGCTCGTGTGGCCCGACACCGTCAAGCCTACGACCACCGAGTTCTACATCCAGACGCCCGACCAGTTCGTCTCGCCCGTCGAGCTGAAGGAGGGCGACCGCCTGCTCGTCGGCGTCGCGGGGCCGGGCGGACAGATAGCCGACGCCGAGGTGGCAATCGTCGCCTCGACGCGCGTCCTGCACGGCACGACGCTCATCAAGATAAAGGGCGCGCTCAAGCGTACGACCGGCACGGCGTCGCTCGTCGCCTACAAGCTCGGCCGCACCTTCCGCCACTTCGGCCACAACGGGCCGCAGAAAAAGATTGTCCCGCCCGCGCAGGTCAAGGCCACCTCCACCACTTCGGGCACGCCGCCGACCACGACGACGACGGCGAACGTGCCCCCGCCCGTCGAGCAGCCCATCAACTTCTCCCGCCTGCTGACGGGCACGACCGGCGGCGCGAACGTCAACCCCGACCTCGGCGAGCTGGATTTTCCGCTCGACATCGAAGTGCAAGACCTGCCGTCGGGCGTGCCCTTCATCGCGCAGCTTACGGCCGTCAAGGTCGTCAACATCTTCTTCTCCATCATGCTCATCCCGGTGGAGCTGACGCTGGTGAGAACCGTCAAGGACGTCAAGCCCGTCGCGCTCACTTGGGGCTTGCTCGACGGCAGGGCGAGCCTCATCACGCTCGACGACATCCTCGACATCCCGACGCCGTTTCCGAGCTTCGCAGACATCCGCGCCATACAGTTTCACGAAACTCTCAGCCCGCGTCTCACGCTCGCCGCCGCGCCGCGCGAAGTTCTATTGCCCTTGAAGGGCACGAAGTTATTTTTCTTCGGCACGCAGGCGGAGGCCGAAAATCTCGCGGGCCGCCGCGTGATGTTCGAGCGTCCCGAGGGCGCGACGACCGAGGCGGTCGTCACCGAAGTCGCGCCCGATGCGTCGCCCACGCTGGCCGCGCGCAAGCGCCTGCGCCGTCTGACCGTCAGCGAAGAAGTGACGCTCGCCGAGTTCCCGAACGAGAAACCCACCGTCACGGTCTTCGGCAACCTCGCGACGGCGACGCAAGGGAAGACCGAGCGCGAGACGCCTCTGGGCGGCGGCGACGCGCGTCAGGCTTTCCAGACCTTCAAGCTGCCGAAGTCGCCGCTCACCTATCTGCTCTCGGCGGGCGACACGCCGCCCGAAGTGCCGGAGCTTCAAGTGTGGGTCAACAACCGTCTGTGGAAGCGCGTCGCGTCGCTCTTCGGTCGCGGCCCCTCGGAGCAGGTCTACATCGTGCGCGAGGACGCGGCGGGCGACAGTTGGGTGCAGTTCGGCGACGGGAAGACGGGCGCGCGTCTGCCTTCTGGCATCAAGAACGTCGTCGCCCGATTCCGCACGGGGACGGGCGCGCACGGCGCTCTGAAACCGGAGACGAAGGTGCAGGCGGGCGCGCGTCTCGACCGGCTCGACAAAGTGCAGATGCCGGGCACAAGCGCGGGCGGGAGCGAGCCTGAGAGCGGCGAGAACGCGCGCGAGGCCGCGCCCGGAAAGATTCAGAGCCTCGACCGCTTGGTGAGCGTCAAGGACTTCGAGTCGGAGACGCTCGCCATCTCCGGCGTCGAGCGCGCGCAGGCCGCGTGGCGTATTGATAAGAACATCGCGGGCCTCCACGTCACCGTCCTGATGGCGACGGGGCGCGGGGCGGAGATTGAAGCCGTGCGTCAGGTGCTCGCCGAGTTCAACAGTTGCCGAGGCCCGCGCCGCTTCCCCGTCATCGTCGACGAAGGCCGCCTGCTCTACGTCGCCGTCTCGCTCGTCTACGGCATCGACCCGACGTTTCGCGAGGACGTGGTCGCGCCGGCCATCCGTGCCGCGCTCGGCGTCGAGGGCGCGGGCGGCGACTACAGGCGCGGGCTCTTCGGAACGCTGCGCCGGCGCTTCGGCGAGCGCGAGTACGCGACGCGCATCGAGGGGACGGTGCAGAACGTCGAGGGCGTCGTGTGGGCGAAGGTCAAAAACTTCGCCGCGCTCGGCGAGGCGTTCGACCCGCCGTTCGTCGCGTCGGGCAAGCCCATCGACCCGGCGACCATCCCTCTGCCGCCGAAGCTCAAGCTCAAGCCCATCGTCGGGTGCGACCACCTGCACATGCTCGCCCTGCACGCCGCGCACCTGTCGCTCGCGGCCGCCGCCGAGCAACCGAAGGAGGCGTGCTGATGACTGACAATAAGCGCGTCCCGCTCTACACGCGGCTTCCGGAAATCTACCGCACGAAGGACGCGGAGCTGCCCGCGCCCTTCGAACTGCGCCAGTATCTCGCGCTCGTCGAGGAGGCGTTCGGCCACATCCACTCGAACATCGAGGCGCTCTACCACGACCTCTTCGTCGAGACTTCGGCCGACTGGGTCGTCCCCTACATCGGCGACCTGCTCGGCACGACGCACCTCTCGGGCGACCCTTGGACTCTGCGCGCCGACGTGGCCGATACCATCGCGCTCCGCCGACGCAAAGGCACGCTCGGCGCGATTGAGCTGCTCGCCTACAACCTGACGCGCTGGGGCGCGCACTGCGTCGAGCTGCGCGAGAACTTGGTCTGGAATCAGCACCTCAATCATCAACGTCCCGACGAGGGCGGCGCGCCGCCTTACAGTCTGCCGTCGGTGAAAAGGCAGACCGTCATACGCGGCGGCACGGTGACGCTTCGCGACCCGGCGATGCTCGCCCTGCGCGGCACGCCCTTCGACCCGTTCGCCTACACGGCCGACGTGAAGCCGCCCTCCGCAGGCGGCATCCGCTACAACCTGCCGAACCTCGCCATCTTCCTGTGGCGTCTGGCGGCCTACCGCGTCCCCGTCTCGCGCCCGGTCTTCGTCGACTTCGCAAACGTCGGCTTGGTCGTCGCCGTCCGCTTTAACGTCAACCCGCTCACGCGCCCGCTCGCGCCGCCCGCCGCGCAACGGGAGCGTCAACCCTTGCGACTCTTCAACACGCACCGCTTCGACCTCTTCAACGCGAAGCGCGAGGGCACGGATAAACTTGACCTGAGCCGCGTCGAGTTCGACCTCTCGCTGAATGACGAAGTGCCGGGGCCAATCCTGCTCGAACGTCTGACCGAGGGCGCGGCGGCCGGCGCGCCCGACAAGTACTTCTCGGTCGAGACCTACAACGAGGCGAGCGCGACGCTCGAACGCCTCGACCTCTCCGACGTCGGCCTGCAACTCCACCTGCCCGAGTCGGACTTCGTGGGCGAGGAGTGGCCCGTCGCGCAAACCCCCGCGCTCGCGTGGACGGTGCGCGGCGCGAACCTCTGCGCGTGGGAGACGGGCCTCCGGCCGCCGCTCGGCGAAAAAGAAATCGTCATCGACCCCGTGCGCGGGCGCTTGCTCATCGGCGTCGCCTTGGCGGGTGCGGTCGGCGACCCGCAGCCGCGCGCCGAAGCCCTGCGCGACCAACTGCTCGTCACCTACACCTACGGCGCGCCCGGCCCCGTCGGCGCGCACCCCATCTCGCGCCCGCGCCCGTCGGGACGCTTCGCGCCGAGCGCCTCGGGGCCGAACTTCCACCGCGTCCTCCTGCGACAGAGTCCGACGGGCCTGCACGACGCGCTTCAGGACATTCACCTCAACCCCGCGCCCGTCGTCATCGAGATTGACGACAGCTTCACGCACACGCTCGACCTCGAACACCCGTCGCTCGTCGAAGAGACGACAGACGAAGGCGCGTTGGGCGGCCCGCGCAGCCTCATGCTGAACGGCCCGCTCCTCATCCGCGCGGCGAGTAACCAGCGGCCCATCCTTGAGCTGCAAAGCCCGCTTCGCTTCCGCCCCGTGCAGGTCGTCGCCACGCCGCCCACCGACGCGGCCGAGCAGGCCGCGCTCGACGGGCGCATCTCCAATCTCACCGTCCGCCTCGAAGGTCTCTACATCGTGCGCGGCCCGGACTTCCCGGCGGGCGAGCCTCTGATTGCGCGCGCCGCGCTCGACCGATTAGAAATCATCGACTGCACGCTCGACCCCGAAGGCTTTATCCCCTTCGGCCCTTCGCCGCCGTTCCCGCCTGCGCGCGCCGCCGTCCGCCGCTCGATGAACTTGCGCGAGCCTTACGGCTTCGACGACGCCGTCGAGGAAGAGGTCTTCAAAGAGACGCCCGACATCGTCGTCCACCGAAGCATCACCGGCCCGCTTCACATCGACACCGGCTACACGCTCAAGCTCACCGACTCCGTCGTCGACGCCGGGCAGGGCGTCGGAAATCAGACGCCCGCCTTCGCCATAAGCGGCGGCGGCAACCCTTCGAGCGACTGGGGGCCGCCGACGACCATTGCGGGCGTGACGATTTTCGGGCGCACGCGCGTCGAGAGCATCACGGGGCGCGGCGGCATCTTCGTCCACGCGCTCGAAGCGCGCGACGTGCAGAAAGGCTGCTTGAAGTTCTGCTACTTCTCGGGCGAGCGCAAGCCCGCGCCCGCGACGGGGCCGGCCGACCGTCTGCCGCAGAACCATGCGTGCGTGCGTGGGCTAGCCGCTCCGCCCGAAGAGCCGGCGCACCTTCAGTTCACGAGCGAGATTCTGGGCGAGCCGGGCTACGCGCAACTCGCCTTCGCCACCGACTTCCGCGTCCGCGAGCGCGGCCCCTCGGACGACCAGATGGGCGCTTACGGCTTTTTGCTCGAAGCGCACAAGTGGCGCAACCTCCAGATTCGTTTCCGCGAGTTTATGCCGGTCGGCGTCCGCGCGCTTTTAATCCCGGTCACTTAGGAGTAGGCCATGAGAGGCGATTTTTCGAGGTGGCGCGACGAGCGCCGATTCAACTTCAACGGCGTCCTGCACCAGCAGGGCCGCGTCCTACTCGACGGCGACTGGAACGCGCAGACCAACCTCACCAACGACTGGCAGGACACCTCGGGCCGCGACGCCTTCGGCCCGTTCGTCGCCGCCGTGCCGTCGGAAGTCCCCGACAGTTTTAAGATTAAGTCGGCGACGCTGACGGGCGGCGCGGTGCATGTCACGCTCGCGCCCGGACGTCTCTGGGCCGACGGCCTGCTCGTGCGCTTGGACGGCGCGGCCGACATCGTGCGCCTCGCCACCTATCTCCAACCGCCCATCGCGCCCGTCCCTCCGCCGCTCGCGGCGGGCGACCGAGACGCCGTTATCCTCGAAGTCTGGCGCGAGGAGATGAACGGCTTCCAGATGCCGGAGGAACTCATCGAGCCTGCGCTCGGCGGCCCCGACACAACCGAGCGCGTGCATACGGCGATGGCGCTCCGTCTGTTTCGGATGACCGACCCCGACGACACCTGCGAGTCAATCGTCGATGGTTTGCAAGACGACTTCGACGCGAAGGGCAAGCTGACCGTCACGCTCGACGCGCCCGTCATCGTCGGCGGCGACTGCCCCGTCACCGACGACGGCGGCTACACGGGCTTCGAGCACAACCTCTACCGCGTCGAGATTGCCGAGACCAATTCGGGCGCGGCGATGTTCAAGTGGTCGCAATTCGGCGGCGGACTCGTCGGGCGAGGGAAGTTCGACGCCGCCGCGCGCACGCTAACCATCGACGCGGGCGATCAGGCCATCATCAACTCCGGCCTTCAGCAGTTCTACCTCGAAGCCTACGAGTTCGACCCCGCGTCGCCCGGCGGCATAGGCGTCGGACACTGGCGCGTCATCTACGGCGCAAGCGTCACGCTCAACAGCGCCACCGGCGTCTTCTCACTTCCGCTCCTCGCCGACCCCGGCCACGTCTTCGGCACGGCGTTCCCCGGCCCGGCCACCGCGTCGCACTTCTTCCGCCTCTGGAACGGCATCGAGCCGATTGCAGACTTCGACGGGCCTGCTCCTTTGGAGCTTCAGGACGGCATCCTGCTTGAGTTCGACCCGGCCACCGCCTCGAACTACAAGCCCGGCGACTACTGGACGTTCGACGTGCGCGCGGGCGACATCGGCAACACGACGCCGCTCGTCGACAACGAGCCGCCCGAAGGCATCCATTACCATCGCGTGCCCTTGGGCGTGCTCACTTGGACGAGCCCGCCGAACCCGCCCGAGATAGAGGACTGCCGGCGGCCCTTCCACCCCTTAACGAAGCGCGCCACCTGCTGCACCTACAGCGTCGGCGACGGACGCGCGAGCCACGGCGACTTCACGAGCATACAGGCGGCCGTCGATGCGCTCCCCGCGTCCGGCGGAGAGGTCTGCGTGCTGCCCGGCCTCTACGAGGAGAACGTCCGCATCGCGGCGCGGCGCAACGTGACGATTAAGGGCTGCGGCCGCCGCACGCGCGTCCGTTCGCTGCCGCCCGCCGGAGGCGCGACCGTCGCCGCGCCCGTCTTCCACATCATCGACTCGCAGCACATCAAAATCCTCTCGCTCGCCGTAGAGGCGCACGCCAGCGGCATCGGCATCCGCCTTGAAGGCCCGGAGCTTTTTCAGTTCCAGCCCGTCGGGCGGGTGCGGCGCGCGCCGCTCGTCTACATCACGCTCGAAGAGCTGTTCGTGCGCGCCGCCGCGCAGTGCGCCATCCACGCGGAGGTCTGCTTCTTCACGACCATCCGCCGCTGCCGCGTCGAGATGGACGACGTGGAGTCGTTCTGCCCGGCCGTCTTCTTCCTCGGCGACGACGGACTCATCGAGGAGAACTATCTGCTCGTCCCGCGCGTCGTCCCCCAGCGGCAACCGCCCGTCGCCAACTTCAACGTCAACTTAGCCTTGACGGCCGAGCTAGACGACCCTTGGGCGGGCAGGGCCGAGAGGGCGCTCGGCGGCCTGCAACTCGGCGGCGGCAGCGAGCGCGTCCGCGTCCTTCATAACTTCATCGTGCGCGGCATCGGCACGGGCATCAAGCTCGGCCACCTCCGCACCGTCACGACCACGGGCGAACCCGTGCCCGACCCGACCGACCGACCGCGCGACCCTTGCTTCCCGTGCCGACCGGGCGACAACAGCGTCCCCGACCCCGGCCAGAACGACACGACGCGCACGAGCGCTGGGCCGCCGCTCTACGACATCGAGATCGTCTGCAACCGCATCTACAGCATGGGCCTCGACGGCATCGGCGTCGCAGGCTTCTTCAACCTCGCGGCGCTCGACGAGTTCATCACGGTCAACGGCCTTCTCATCGACTCGAACGAGATACGCTTTTGTCTTAACCGCCCGCTCGCCGAAATCGCGGACGGCATGCTCAAGTCGATGGGCTACGGCGGGATTGCGCTCGCCGACGTGAGTGACCTCGTCGTCCGCGACAACTTCATCACCGACAACGGCCCCGACTTCACCGAACCCATCTGCGGCATCTTCGTGCTGCACGGCGAGGGCATCGAAATCTCGCGCAACCACATCCTCAACAACGGCGTGAAGCCGCCGGGCGCGCGCCTCTCGAACGCGGCCGTCAAACGCGGGGCGCGCGGCGGCATCCACGTCATGTATGCCGTCGCGCCGCTCGTCGAGCTGACACTCTCCTTGGGCGCGAACACGACGCTCGTGGCTTCCAACACGCCGACGAAAGCTCCCGTCCACGGAGGCTTCCCCGCGCTCAAGGTTCACGACAACGTCGTCGGCGTCCCCGTCGGCCGCGCGCTCTCGGCGACGGCGGTCGGGCCGGTCTCGGTCGTCGGCAACCAGTTCACCACGCGCGGCGTCACCCAGCGCGACTTCGGCACGTTCGTCGCCGCGACCGTGATGATTACGAACTTGGGTCTCTCGAACGAGTTCTACCTTCAGCTCGTCACCTTCGCGTTGCTGCTCGACCAGAACGTGAAGACGCAAGGGGCGGGGCAGCCGGGCCTCGACGACAAGGGCGTCGGCAAGTTTCTGCTCGGCGGAAACGTCCTCTTTGCCGCCAACCAGTGTTCGCTCGACCTCTTCGACACGGAGGTCAGCGCCGCGCTCACGTCCGTCTTCATCGCGTCGCTCGACGATGTGGGCTTCCACGACAACCAGAGCGACTGCAACCTGTTCGGCGACCTGCTGCTCTTCAACGTCGGCCTCTTCGCCATCTCCGTGCGGATGAGCGACAACCGCCTGAAGGAGAGCCTCAGCTTCGGCGGACGCGGCGGCAACACCGGGCTAGCCGTGAACAACCCCCCGGCGGCCCAGAGGTTTTCGGCCATCACCATCGGGCTTTTCAACACGACGACCGACAACCAGTCGACGCACTGCCTCTTGATTCTGGGCCTGCCGAACTTGACGGTCGACCACTCGAACGTCAGTCTGGTGATGCTCAACAACCCGACCGCCTGCTGCCGTTTCCTCGTCCACAAGGATCGCTGCTTCGGGCAGCAACCGCCGCAGTAGCCCGGCGGCGGCGTCATTCTGTAGACGAGGCGGCGCGACGACGAACCTAACGCACAGGCGCGCCATAGCGAGCGCGCGGAGAACGAAAGGCCGAGGAGGCGACGGCGATGAGCAAGCAGAAAGAGACGGCGTTTGAAGATTTCTCGCGCGAGCTTGAGAAGCGCGTCGGAGGCGCGGACAAGCTGCGCGCCGAAGAGCTCGAACAGTTGGGCGCGATCCGCCGCGCGAAGGAGTCGGGCCTCAAAAGAGAGCGCGAGCGCCTCACGCAGAAGCACGGCGAGGCGCACCCGCTCGTCGCCGAGTTCTCCGCGCGCATCGAGACCAACGCGGCCATCGCGCGCGACCTCGGCCTCGAAGCGGCGCGCGCGCGCGTCGAAGTGCCGCGCGTCGACGCCAAGGGGTGGGCCGTCCACGGCCACGTCCGCGACGAGGACTTAAAGCCGGTCGCGGGACTAACGGTCGCGCTCTACGACTCGCGCGCGAGCTGGGTCGAGGCGGCGGGCTTCGCCTGCACAGACGACGAGGGCTACTTCCGCATCGAGACGAGGGAAGTCGGCACGCTCGACGGCCCGCTCTTCCTGCGCGTCCTGACGGGGCAGGCCGTCCACCTCTTCTCCGACCCGAACCCGCTCACGCCCCTCGGCGGCGGCGTCGAGTACCGCGCCATCGTCCTCGCGGAGGGCGCGCAAGCTTGTACGCCTCCCTTCTCAAGTCCGCGCGACCCCGTCGCCCGCCCCGGCGAGTGGGTCGTGCGCGGCCGCGTCACGAACGCGAAGGGCGAGGGGGTGGACGGGCTGACCGTCAGCCTCTTCGACAAAGACCTCTTCTTCGACGACCGCCTCGGCCAGACCGAGACCGAGGGCGGCGGCTACTACAGCTTCACCTACCGCGCGGAGGACTTTCGCGACCTCATCGAGCGCAAGGCCGACATCTACCTCAAGGTCATCGACCCGAACGGCGAGACGCTCTACACCTCGAAGGAAAAAATCAGGTACGAGGCCGGGCGCGTCGAGATAGTCAACGCACGCATCGGCAAATAAGGCGCGCGGCCGGAGAAAAGACGTTGAGGGCAGTTGACACGCTTTCGGCCTCGCACGACGCTCCGCAGTCGAAGCGCAAGACCAAGGTGTCGCGCTCCGAACCCGTCGCGCCGCGCGCGCTTTCGCCCGACGCGGGCGCGGCCTTCCACGCGCCCTT
>DASUNL010000075.1:0-5803 GCA_036277175.1 Pyrinomonadaceae bacterium
GATGCTGCGCGACGTCTTCACGAACGGACTCCTCGAAAAGTCTGTCCACGACCTCAAGCGCGCGACCGCGCTACTCGCGGCCGTGGGACTCGAAGTCGAGGGCGTCGCCGACGACACGATTCTCGCGGCTTATTTGTTAGACCCCGTGCGCAGCCGTTACGAGTTGGCCGACCTCGCGCGCGAGGCGGCGGGCGAGGAAGGTTGGACGCAAGCGCCCGAAGGCGAAGGTTGGGACGAGGCCCAGTGGCGCGCGGCCGAGACGGCAGACTTCACCGGCCAAGTCGCGGACGTTTTGCACGGGCGCATCCTCGAACAGGGTCTTGAGAGCATCTACACCGAAATCGAAATCCCGCTCGCGCCTCTGCTCTATCGTATGGAGCGCGCGGGTCTGAAGGTCGATACGAAGGTGCTTGGCCAACTCTCCGCGCTCTTCGCCAAGGAGCTTGAGAAGCTGACGGCGCGCATCTACAAGGAGGCTGGCCGCGAGTTTAAAATCGGCTCGCCGAAACAGGTCGGCGAAGTCTTGGAAGAACTAAACATCAGCACCGGCCGCAAGACTTCGACCGGGCAGATTTCGACGAACCGCGCGGTGCTCGACGAACTGGCGCAGACCTATGAGCTGCCGCGACTCATCATCGAGTATCGCGAGCTTGATAAGCTCAAGGCGACCTACACCGACGCGCTCCCGCCGCTCATCGGCGCGGACGGCCGCATCCACTCGGAGCTCAACCAGACGGTGACGGCCACCGGAAGATTGTCATCTTCAAACCCGAACCTTCAGAACATACCGATTCGCACCGAGCTGGGCCGGCGCATCCGCCGCGCCTTCGTCCCCGAGAAGGGAAACGTCTTCGTCGCGGCCGACTACTCGCAGTTGGAGCTACGCCTGCTCGCGCACATCACGCGCGACGAGCACATGCTCGACGCCTTCCAGAAGGGCGAGGACATACACGAGCGCACGGCCCGCCTCGTCTTCGGCGCGAAGACCAAAGAGGACTTGAAGGAGAAGCGGCGCTTCGCCAAGATAGTTAACTTCGCCATCGCCTACGCCGTCGAGCCGTTCGGCCTCTCCAACCGCGTCGGCATCTCGCGCAAGGAGGCCAAGCAGGTCATCGAGGACTACTACGCGACCTACACGGGGGTGCGCCGCTTCATGGACGCCGTCCCCGAACAGGCGCGCGAGGCGGGCCTCGTGCGCTCGCTCTATGGACGCATCCGCCCCGTCCCCACCATCAACGACCGCAACGCCAACATCCGCTTCCGCGCCGAGCGCGAAGCCATCAACATGCCGATTCAAGGCTCGGCGAGCGACATCGTCAAAATCGCAATGCTCAAGGTTGACGAGGCGCTGCGCGCCGAAGGTTTGGAGTCGCGGCTCATCATGCAGGTACACGACGAGCTGCTCATCGAAGGGCCGAAGGGCGAGGCCGAGCGCGCGGCCGAGATTCTCAAACGCGAGATGGAGTCGGCCGTCGATTTGGACGTGCCGCTCGTCGCCGAGACGGGGACGGGCGACAACTGGATGGACGTGAAGAAGTAAATCGTCAGTCGTGAATCGCAAATGGACTGACCGGCGTTCGGCCTTGCGATTCACAACCCAAGTAGAGAGTCTTTGCAACCTCTATTCGCGATTGACGATTTACGATTGACGAACCGATGGGTGAGGACAAAGAGGGTCGGCACGTGGTCTACAGTCGCCTGAGCGTTGACGGCGGCGACGAGCGGCGTGCGCCCGAAAGCGAGAAGGAGCGGCGCGAGCCCTTGCGCGAGCCGGGGCGCGTCTCTCTGGCGCGGACGCTTCTGCCGCTCCTCGTCGGGTTCACTCTACTCGTCGGACTCGTCATCGGACTCGGCGCTCTGGCCGCGCGCGAGCTTGAGACCATCAGCCGCTCGACATTCAATGAGCAGCAGCGCCACGCGGGAGCGCAGAGCCGACTCCTTCAACTCCGCCTCGCGCTCGGCAACCTCAACACGGAGGCGCGCATACGAGCGCGCATCGAGGCCGGGACGGCAGGCGCGACCCTGCCGCCGATGGCCGTCCGTCTGGAGAACGCGAAGGACGAGGTGCGCGGCGCGCTCGCGCAGTTCGAGCAGTTGGGCCTCGCGCGCACAGAGGAGGGCGCGTCTCTGCGCGCCGAGGTCGAGGAGTTCATACGAATCACCGAAGACCTGCGCCGCTACTCGCTCGACGGCTTCACGGCGCACCGCAAGCTCGACGAGCGGCTCGCCGCGCTTTACGCCGACGCCGGGCGCGAGAGTCAGGAGTTGGCGCAGCGCAAGGACGACGCGCTTGACCGCGCGGGCCGCTGGATAAGTTTCTTCAAGTGGCTCGCCGCCGCGACGGGCCTCGTCGTCGCCGCCGCCACCATCCTCGAAGTGCTCCGCCGTTTGCGCGAGCTGCGACGGAGCTTCGAGACCGTCAAGCGCGAGCGGCAGTTCAACCGGCAGATGCTCGAAGGGATGGTGAGCGCCATCGTGGCCGTCGACCGCGAGGGCAAAGTTCGCGGGGCGAACAACGCCTTCCGCGAGGTGTTCCCGCGCGCCGAGGTCGGCGCGAAGCTCACAGACCTCGGCGCGGCGGAAGAGGCCGCGAAGATGCTCGACGTCGCGACCGCCGCGTCGGTCGAACGCTCGACCTATCGCGGCCGCTGGCGTTTGACGCCCGACTCGCCGGCCGAGCCCGAGCGCGCCTTCGACGTTTACTCGTCGCCTCTGGAGATGGAGGGCGAGCCGGGCCTGCTCGTCACACTCGTCGATGTGACGGAGGCGGCGCAGGCCGAAACGGAGCTACGGCGCACGGAGTCTCTGGCGGCCGTCGGGCAGGCGACGGCGCAGGTCGCGCACGAGATTAAGAACCCTCTGGGCAGCATCCGCCTCGGCGTCGCGATGCTGCGCGACATGACGCGCGACCGCGAGTCGATTAACACCATCGACCTCGTCGAGCGCGGCATCGACCACCTCAACAAGCTCACGTCCGACGTGACGCAGTTCTCGCGCCGACGCCGCCTCACGCTCGAAGAGGCCGAGCTGCACGAGCTGCTCGAAGACAGCCTTGAACTCGTCCGCGATAAGATTCGTGACAAGCGCGCGACGGTCGAGCGCCGGTTTCACGGCGAGCCTGTGCGCGGTCGCTGGGACTCTGACCAGCTGCGGCAGGTCTTCCTCAACCTCTACGCCAACGCGCTCGACGCGAGCCGGGAAGGGCAGCCGCTCACGATTACGACCGAACTGATGGAGAAGGGCGCGCGCGCGGTGGTCGACAACGGCGGGCCGGCGCGCGGCGTGGGCGCGGCGGCCGTGCGCGTGACGGTCGCGGACAAGGGGGCGGGGATGGACGAGGCGACGCTCGGGCGCGTCTTCGAGCCTTTCTTCACGACGAAGAAGCGCGGCACGGGACTCGGCCTCGCCATCGCGCGCCAGATCGTCGAACAGCACGGCGGGCGCATCTGGGTCGCCAGCACACACGGCGAGGGCACGCGCTTCACGGTCGAGCTTCCGCTCGACGCACACGACAACAACTGAAGAAGGCAGAAGGCAAAAGGTAAAAGGCAAAAGTAAGAAGGCACATCGCCTCTTCACTTCTGCCTTTTACCTTTTACCTTTTGCCTTGCGTCTTACTGCTCGCAGAAGTTGCGGAAGCAGTGAACGACGCCTTCGTTGAATTGGTCGTAGCAGCGTTGTTCGTTGATGCCGTGGACGGTCAGACAGTGCTCGAACTGACGATTGTTTCTGATGTTGCAGTCGTCACATTTCTCTTGCAGGTCGGCGGAGTTGACCGTCCGCGTCGTGAAGGGGGAAGAGAGTGTGAGCGCCAGCGCGAAGACGAGCGCGGCGAAGTAGATGACGAAAGACCTTCTCATTAGACAGACTCCTTTTCAGAGACCTTCAGGGTGGATTGCGGCGAGGGTCGGTCGAATCGGGACGTCCCTAATAATCTATTTCCGCCGGCGTAGTCAATCTTTATTTCCCTCCACACCCGCGCCCGCCGAAGGGTTCTCGTGCGCGGTCAGTCTGAGCATCTCCGGGTCGGCCGAGACGAGGCGCGTGCGCCAGATGAAGAGGGTCGAGAGAAGAAGCGCGACGGTGCAGGCCGCCCCGCCCTCGACGCCGTAGTGGCCGCCTGTGAGCCACGTCGGGCCGGTGTCGGCGGCGCGCAACAGGGGCGCGGGCGTCAGTTGCGTGATGCCGCTGACGGGGACGCCGAGGAGCGCGCCCATCACCCAGTTCCAGCCGAAGTGGACGCCGAGCGGAAACCATAGACTGCGCGTCCGAAGGTAGGCGACCGCCATCCAGACGCCCGCCAGCACGGTGTTCAGGAAGGTGAAGCCGCGCACGACGTTCGGGTTGTCGAGATGTATGACGGCGAAGACGAGCGAGGTCGGGACGAGCGCCAGCCACGCAGGCCATGAGCGCAGCATCGTCTGCAAAGGGTAGCCGCGAAACATCGCCTCTTCGCCCGCCGCGCCGAGGAGAAAGATGAGTGCGGAGACGACGAGCGTGTCGGCCATCGCCCCGACCGGCTCGCCCGAAGGGAAGAAGCGCGTGCCGCCCGCGAGGACGCCCGGCAGAAGCGCGACGCCGAGCGACAGCGCGCCGACGAGCACGCCCACGGCGAGGTCGCGCGGCCAGCGCCGATGAAAGGCCCAACCGAGGGCGCGCGGCGGCAAGCCTTCGAGCACGCGCAGACAGGCCCAGCCGATGAGCGTCGCCGCGCAGAGGTTGATGAGCGACGGCGTGACGAAGCCCGCGCGACCGCGCGCGAGTTCGCGCAAAGGGGGCGCGAGGCGGATGGCGGTCACG
This sequence comes from Pyrinomonadaceae bacterium, assembly GCA_036277175.1. Lineage (GTDB taxonomy): Bacteria > Acidobacteriota > Blastocatellia > Pyrinomonadales > Pyrinomonadaceae > DASQDT01. The sequence continues at coordinate 4,801 of DASUNL010000075.1, forward strand.
TAGATTTTGAACGCGGCGGCCGAGACGACGAGGAAGAGGAAGGCGAACAGTAGAAAGCGCAGGCCGCTGCGGAGTCGGCCGTAGCGGTTGAAGACGATTGCGTAGCCGGGCGGCGGCGCGTCGATCTTGGGCGGGGGAGTCTGCATGTTCGGGATTCGCGTCTGACAGTCTAGCTGTTGACGGTCTCGCTCGTGTTCGTGTTGGGCTTGCGCCGACAATATAACTTAAAGGCGCGCGCGACAACGACCCGATGTTTCGGCGCGACCGCGCGCGCGTGCTAAACTCGCGCCGCGAAGCGATGAGCGAAGAGACGCCGAAACGCCCCGACGAAGAGGTGCGCGCCGAGGAGGTGCAGCGACGCAGACGTTCGAGCGCGTGGCTGCTCGGCGGCCTCGTCCTTCTCCTGCTCGCCGTGCTCGTCGTCCTACAGGTCTTCGGCCTGTGGGAGATTTTCACGCCCGACACGGCGTCGGACACGCTCCTCATCTACGCGCTCTCGTCCCTAAACTTCGTCGCCTTCTTCGTCTTCACCTTCATCTTCATACGCAACCTCTTGAAGCTCCGGCGCGAGCGGCGCGAGCGTCAGTTGGGGTCGAAAATCAAGACGCGCCTCGTCGTCTACTTCATCGCCGTCAGCCTTCTGCCGATTACGGCGATGGCCGTCTTCTCGTTCCTCTTCTTTAACCGCACGCTCGAAAAGTGGTTCGGACGCATCCCCGAAGAGGTCGTGCGTGAGGCGCGCGAGGCGCGCGACGAAGACGCCTCGCAGCGCGCCCGCCAACTGCTCGAAGCCGCACGCCTCGCCGCGCTCACGCTCGAACGCCCCGCGTCCCCACTCGAAACCGACGCGACGGGCGCGGCGACTCAAACGCAAGCGACCGACGCGCCGACGAGCGACACGCGGACGACCGATGCGCAGTCGAATGACACGCGGACGAACAACGCGGAGGCAACCGTCGCGGAGGCACGGGGGCGCGCGCTCGACGCGCTCATCGAACGCGGC
>DASUNL010000076.1:0-10449 GCA_036277175.1 Pyrinomonadaceae bacterium
AGGAAGGCCGCGAGTCACGTTTGACGATTCGCGGCCTTCCTCTTTTGCCATTTGCCTTTGCCTTCTTTATGCGCAGGCGGCCGTAATCGCTTCGTCGAAAATCTCGACGGCCACGTCGGCGTTGTCGCGAGTGAGGATGAGCGGCGGCGAGAAGCGGATGCTGTTCGCGCCGCAGCCTAAGAGGATGAGGCCACGGTTGAAGCACTCGGTCTCGACGCGGTCGCGAAGCTCCGGCGCGGGCGTGCGTCCGTCACGTCCGTCAACGAACTCGACGCCAATCATCATGCCCAAGCCCCGCACGTCGCCGATGCACGTGTGTTTCGTCATCAACTTCTCAAGCGCCGCCTTCAGGTGCGCGCCCACGTCGGCGCTGTTGGCGACAAGCTCGCGCTCAAGCAACTCGATGGTCTTGAGCGACGCGGCGATGGCGACGGGGTTGCCGCCGAAGGTCGAGACGTGCGCGCCCGGCTTCCAGTCCATCAAGTCGGCGCGCGCCACGCACGCACCCATCGGGAGGCCCGACGCGATGCCCTTCGCGAGCGTGATGATGTCGGGCTTGAGGTCGTAGTGGTCGCACGCGAACATCTTGCCCGTGCGTCCGAAACCCGATTGAACTTCGTCGACGATGAGCATGATGCCGTGCTCGTCGCAGATGCGACGCAAGCCTTGCAGAAACTCCTTCGGCGCGGGGACGTAGCCGCCCTCGCCCTGCACGGCCTCGACGACTATCCCTGCGACTTCTTCGGGCGGCGTGGTCGTTTTGAAGAGTCGATTTTCAATCCAGTCGAGGCAGCGGCGGCTGACCGTCTCGCCGTCCGTCCGCTCGCCCGTGAACGGGTCGCGGTAGGCGTTCGGGTAGGGGACGTGGACGACGTCGAGCACCTGCCGCTTGAAGCCCTTGCGCTGCGCGACCTTCGACGAGGTGAGCGAAAGAGAGCCGAGCGTGCGGCCGTGGAAGCTGTTGAAGAAGCCGATGAACTTCTCCCTTCCGGTCGCGTGCATGGCGAGCTTCAGAGCGGTCTCGACGGCCTCCGTGCCGCTGTTGGCGAAGTGCGTGCGCGTCGGAGAGGGGACGGGCACGATGCGGTCGAGCGTCTGCGCAAGCTCGGGCATGTGCCGGTAGTAGTAATCAGTGCCGCACATGTGTATGAGCCGCGCGGCTTGGTCTTGAATCGCTTTCACGACCTCGGGGTGACAGTGGCCGGTCGAGCAGACGGCGACTCCGGCGTTGCAGTCGAGAAAGAGGTTGCCGTCGACGTCCGTGACCCAGACGCCTTCGGCGTGGTCGGCGACGAGTTTGAAGGACGGGCGCGGGTAGGAGGGCGTGACGAACTGCGCGTCGGCCTCGACGATTTTCTGGCCCTTCGGGCCGGGGAGTTGAGTCTTTATCTCCGGTCGCTTCGACGCGGTAGCGGTAGACATGGCTTTTATCCTTTCACAAAAGCGAGGGGACTATGAGTTGTTGATGAGAGACGCTTGGGCGGAAAGGAAAAGCGCGGCTAGTCGGCGAACAGGTCTGCGCGCGAGTCGAGCGGGCGGAAGTGTGGGCTGGCGTAAAACATAAAAGACAGTGACGAGTGACGAGCGACTAGCAAAACCAAAAGCAACTCGTCGTGCTTAGTGATGAGTAACAAGTGACGACAGCGAAGGTGTCGTCACTTGTTACTCGTCACTGATTTTAGCACCGGGTCAGCGCCGCTTCCAGCGGACGCCGTCGCGCGTGTCTTCGAGGACGATGCCGCGCTCAAGGAGGCGGTCGCGTATCTCGTCGGCGCGCGCGAAGTCGCGGCGGCGGCGGGCTTCTTGGCGCTCGCCGATGAGCGTCTGCACTTCGTCTTCGAGAATCTCGCGCGCGCCCGCGCCGAAGATGTTAAGCACGGAGTCGAAGCGTTCGACGAGCGCGAGCAGGTCGCGTTGGTCGTCGGCGCGCAGCTCGTGGCAGTCGATGGCGCGGTTCACCTCGCGCGAGAGGTTGTGGACGGCGGCGAGCGCGACCGAGGTGTTCAAGTCGTCGTCAAGTCCGGCCTCGAACTCTTCGAGCGCGCGCGCGGCGGCCGAGCGCATCTGCGGGTTCGTCCCCGGCTCGGCGCGCGATTCGGAAAGACGCGCGCGGAAGTCGCGCAGAGAGCCGACCGTCTTGGCCGCGCCGCGCAAAGCGTCCATCGTGAAGTTGAGTTGTTTGCGATAGGGGACGCTGAGCAGGAGATAGCGGATGGCGGCGGGCTCGTGCCCGAGTCGGACGAGGTCGCGGAAGGTGTAGTAGTTGCCCTTCGTCTTCGACATCGTCTCGCCCTCGACCTTCAGGTGCTCGGCGTGCAGCCAGTAGCGCGCGAAAGGCTCGACGCCGGTCGCGCCCTCCGACTGCGCGATTTCGTTCTCGTGATGAGGGAAGACTAAATCGACGCCGCCCGCGTGGATGTCGAACGACTCGCCCAAGTACTTCATCGACATCGCCGAGCACTCGATGTGCCAGCCCGGACGGCCGCGACCGAGCGGCGTCTCCCAAGCGGGTTCGTTCTCCGACTCGGCGGCCTTCCAGAGCGCGAAGTCGCGCGCGTCCTCCTTGTCGTACTTGTCCGTGTCCACGCGCTCGCTCGCGCCGACCTTGTTGCCCTCGAAATTAATCTTCGAGAGCTTGCCGTAGTCGGGGAACGAATTGATGCGGTAGTAGTAGGAGCCGCCCGACTTGTAGGCGTGCCCCTTCTCGACGAGACGGCGGACGATCTCGACCATCTCTTCGATGTGTTCGGTAGCGCGCGGGCGGATTTCGGGCAGGATGCAGCCGAGCGATTCGTAGTCCTCCCAGAAGGCGCGCTCGAAACGCTCGGTGTACTCGCGGATGGTGACGCCGTGCTCCTGCGAGAGCGTGATGATGCGATCCTCGATGTCCGTGACGTTCATCACGGTCGTCGCTTGGTAGCCCTTGAAGCGGAGGTAGCGGCGCAGGGTGTCGGCGAAGACGCCGAGCGTGCGGAAGTTGCCGATGTGCGCGTAGTCCCAGACGGTCGGGCCGCAGATGTAGATGCGAACTTCGCCCTCGCGCGCGGGGCGGAACTCTTCCGCACGCCCCGTCAGAGTGTTGTGAAACCTGAGCATGAGTCCGAAGCGCGCGCGTGCCCGCGCCTTATTCGAGCGTGAAGTTGACCGTCACGAGGCCGGAGACTTTCACGGGCTGGCCGGAGAGTCGCGTCGGCGTGAACTTCCACTCGCGCACGGCGTTGACGGCCGCCTGTTGCAGAAGCGGGTGGCCGCTCTCGGCGAGCGCCGTCGAAACGTCGCCGCGCTCGTCAACTACGATGCGGACGACGACCTGCCCTTCGACGCGCGCTCTCTCGGCGATTTCGGGGTAGTCGGGCACGGCCTTGAGGACGGCCTTCTCGTTCAGGATGCCGCCGGAGACGGTCGCCGTGCGGGGCTTTTGGAGCGCGTGGGCGGATGGCCCGGCCGCCGCCGGCTCGCCGCTGCGGACGACGACGAGGCGCGTCTCGGTGACGGTGGTCGTCGGCGCGCTGGCGTTCTGCGCGGGCGTGAAGAAGGCCCACAGCGCGCTCGCGGCGAGGCCGACGCCGAAGGTCGCGATGGCGACGAGGATGCGAATCAAGAGGTGCGGCATGGTTCAAACTCCTTGCGAAAAACCGAAGGGCCGACGCCTGCTCGGGCCGGTCGAAATATTTGACGACCGGGCGGCGAAGAATGTTCCGAAGTCAAAGATTTCGAGCGGGAGACGCGCTGTAGGGGAGAGTCTAGGAGAAGGACGCGCGGCGAGTCAATGAAGTCGCGCGGGCCGGGACGCTCGCGCGGCGCGGCGCTTAGTCGGCGCGGCGGAAATGCTCGAAGCCGGACGGGCGCAGGTCAGTCTCCCGACGCCCGCGCAGAAGTTTGACGCCCGCACGCGCCTCTCTTATTTCTCCGACGCGCGTGACGGCGACGCCTTCGAGGCTCGCGGGCAGCTTGCGCGCGTCGCGCGGGCGGACGGTGAAGAGCAGCTCGAAGTCTTCGCCGCCGTGAAGCGCAAGTTTGAGCGCGTCGCGTTTAAGAGCGGGCGCGAAGTCGTCGCCGCGCGCGACGCGGGACAAACGTAAGAGCGGGTCGATGGGAAGCAGCGCGGCCTCGACGAGCGCGCCCACGCCGCTCTCGCGGCACAGGTGCGCGAGGTCTGACGAAAGCCCGTCGCTCGTGTCAATCATCGCCGTCGCCAAGCCACGCTCACCCAGCATCGCGCCCCACTCGACGCGCGGCATGGGCCTCGTCTGACACCGAGTCAGTTCCGAATATTCACTCAAGAAGGTTTGTGCTTCACGCCCGAACGTCTCTGCTTCGCGCCGCGAAGACTTTGACAACGCTTGCGCGCGCTCGAAGACGCGGAGCGCGCCGGCCGCGCCGCCGAGCGTGCCCGTGACGAAAATCTGGTCGCCGGGACGCGCGCCCGAACGATAGACCGCGCGCCCGCGCGCGGCCTCGCCGATGACGGTCGCGTCAAAGACGACGCGCTCCGGCGTCCGCGAGATGTCGCCGCCGACGACATGCGCGCCATGCAGACGTGCAAGCGACGACGCGCCGTCAAAAAGGTCTTCGACGAAACGCGGCTTCCGCCAAAGACGCTGCGGCACACCTATCGATAACAGAACCCAACGCGGACGACCGCCCATCGCGGCGATGTCGGAGAGCGAGGCCGCGACCGCCTTGTGCCCGATGTCCGAAGGCTCGAACGTGTCGAGCCGGAAGTCTATCTCTTCGACGAGCAGGTCGGAGGTGACGAGCAATTCGCTCGCGGGCGTCGGAGCGAAGACGGCCGCGTCGTCGCCGATGCCGCGCACGAGTCCGCGCGCCCCGCGTGCGTCGAGTTCAGACGGGCGCGCGCGCAGTTGCGCGATGAAGTCGAACTCGCTTTGTGCGGAGTGGCGCGGTGCGTCTTGTGCTTTAGGTCGCGGGGCGTCGCGGCGGCGGGGCTTGGATTGCGGTGGGTCTTTCTTCGTGCGCGGCAAGCTGCTCAGCACCGCCCTTCAGAGTTTGCGGCGCATCGAGTCGAGACCGGCCTCGATGGTTTCCAAGGGGAGCGAGAAGGAGAAGCGCAGGTGGCCCTCGCCGTCGGGGCCGAAGACCGCGCCGGGGACGGTGGCGACCTGCGCGCGTTCGAGCAGGAGTTCGGCGGCGCGTCGGCTGTCGGGGTCAATCGACGTGGCGTCGGGGAAGGCGTAGAACGCGCCGGCTGGCGGCGCGCACGCGAGGCCGAGTTCGTTGAGACCCGCGACGAGCAAATCGCGGCGGCGTCGATACTCGGCGCGCGCCGGTTCGAGGAAGTCGCGGACTTCCGTGAAGGCCGCGAGCGAGGCCCACTGCGATGGCGTCGAGACGCCGTTGGTCGAATAGAGGAGCGTCTTCCGAAGGCCCGTCATCCAAGGCTCGGCGGCGACGGCGTAGCCGACGCGCCAGCCCGTCATCGCGTATGACTTCGACATCGTGAAAGAGGTTATCGTGCGCTCGAACATGCCTTCGAGCGCGGCGATGGAGACGTGTTCGCCTTCGTAGACGAGGTCTTCGTAAGCCTCGTCGGCGATGACGACGAGGTCACGCTCGCGCGCGAAACGCGCGACGGCTTCGGCCTCGTCGCGCGTAAACACCACGCCGTTCGGGTTCTGCGGCGTGTTGTAGTAGAGGGCGCGCGTCCGCTTGTTCGTGTAGCGCGCGAGCGCCTGCTCGAACCCTTCGGCGCGGGCCTCGCGCGTCGGCACGAGCACCGTCCGCCCCTCGCAGTGCGCGATGAGGTCTTTTATCGGAGTCCAGAAAGGCGAGAAGACCAAAACCTCGTCGCCCGGATTGATGACGGATTGGAATGCGCCGAACAAGCCCTGCATTCCGCCGTTCAAAACTATCACGTCCTCGTCGCGCGCCGACTCGATACGATTGCGCTCGCGCACCTTCGCGCCGAGCGCCGCGCGCAATTCGGGGATGCCGGACGAGGGCGCGTAGCGCGTCTTGTTCTCACGGAGGGCGCGCGTCATCGCTTCCTTCACGGGTTCGGGCGTCGTCAGATAAGGCTCGCCGCCCTCGAACTGGTGGACGGTCGCGCCCGCCGCGCGCAGCTCCATCACCTTGTTGCGGATGTTGACGATGTCGGAGAAGCCGACGCCTTCGAGGCGCTTGGCGAGACGGAACATGGACGTGGAAGTTGACAAGCTGTGGGCCGTCCTACGGTCAGGTTGTTGAGAGCGTGTTGGATTATATCGCCCGGCGCACGGGGGCGTCCAATTGCAGTGGCTTCGAGCAGACGTTCTGAGTCGTTGAGGATATGGTGCGCGGCCGCAGTCCATATCGTATAGGCGCGGCCGAGCGCGGAATGTTGCATTCGCGTTGCAGTATTACATTTCGGCGACACCACGCCCGATTTCAGGGGAAAAGTGTAGGATACGGCCACGAGTGAAAGTGCGACGCGGCGCGCGTGCGGGAGGGAATCTTTGAGGAACACTGTTTGCCACTAGACTTAGCGGCGTCCACGCGCAATTTTAGAATTTCCGAGGAGACCCAGAAGATGAACTTCAGAAACAAACTGATTCCGGTCGCGCTCGTCGCCGCCCTGCTCGGCGGCTCCGTGGGCGCGTTCGTGATGCGACCCGCGAACAACGAGACGGCCGCGAAGACCGACATCGCGCCCGCGACCGCGACGACCGTCGCTCCGGCCTCGACCGCTTACCGCTTCGCTTCCGGCACGACCACCAGCGAGCAATCGACACAGCCGGTGGCCCCGTCCGAGAACGAGCTGACGAACTTCTCCGAGTCCGAGCAGGCGGCCTACCGCGAGGGCTTCGCCGACGGCGTCCGCGCCGCGCGCGAGGAGGGACTTTTTAACGGCAACACCGTCGCGCCGACGGCCTCGCGCACGACCGAGCGCGTCGTCTACCAGCAGGCCGCGCCGCGCACGCGCGTCGTCCGCACGCGCGCCTCGAACAACAGCCCGCGCCGCGTCTACTACAACTACGAGCAGCCGCGCAAGCGTTCGTTCTGGTCGAAGCACCGCGACAAGCTGACGGTGGCGATGGGCGCGGGCGGCGGCGCACTCGTCGGCGGGCTGGTCGGCGGCAAGAAGGGCGCGCTCATCGGCGGCCTCGCGGGCGCTGGCGGCTCTGCGCTCTACACCTACAAACTGCGCAAGCGCGACCGTCGTTACTAAGTGAGCGCGCGCCGGGGCGATGATGTTTAGTCTGCGCAAAACGCGGCTCGCCGTCGCCACGGCCCTGCTCGCATCAGTTTCGATAATCGGCGGGACGGCCCACCCTACGCGGGGGGCCGTCCCTTATTTTTTAACCCAGAGCATCACGCGCATCTTTAACGGCGGCGACGACGAACCGGCGGCCGCTCGTGATAGAGGACGCGCTGACTCGCGTCTGCCCGCACCGGCGCGTCTGCGCGAGTCGGACAGTCGCGGACTTCTCGCGTCGGTCTGGGTCAACGGGCGCGGCCCTTACACGTTCGCCGTTGACACGGGCGCGGGGGCGACCATCTTCTCGCGGCGCGTGGCGGCCGAGGCGCGTGTCGGAATGGAAGCGGGCGGGCGCGGCATCGCGATTGGAGGCTTGAGCGGCCGCAGCGCGGGCGGCGCGCGTCGGGCCGTCGGCGCACGCTTGGCCGTCGGCTCGCGCGAGAGTCATTTGCCGTCGGGCGGCTTCGCCGTCGTCGCCGACGGGCTGCCCGCAGACCTCGACGGCATACTCGACCCGACCGAAGCCTTCTCGCCGCTCGGCTACACCATCGACATGCGCTCGCTTACGCTCTCGGCCTTCGACCCCCGCACTTCGCCCCTGCGCGCGTCGGACGCGCCCGTGGACGGCGCGGTCGTGCGCTGGCTCACGGAGCGCGGCAGCCGGAGGCCATACGTCATGCTCTCGGGCGGGCGTCGCGCGCTCGTCGACACGGGCTCCGGCTTCGGCCTCGCCGTCAACCACGAGGCCGCGCGCTCGCTCGGCATCGCGGTCGGCGACGGGCGCGAGCGCGAAGGCACGCGCGACATTGCGGGCGGTGAAGTCATGTCGCGCAGGATTCGCTCGGCGACCGTCCACGTCGGCGCACTTGAGTTGCGCGGCGTGCCCACGGATTTACTCACCAACGCCCACGCGGAAGCGCCCGTCCTCTTGGGGCGCGACGCGCTGCGTCCCTTTGAACTGACCTTCGACCCCGTCAATCGCCTCATCCGGTTTCGCCCCGCAGGCTGATTAACAATAATATTGACAACGCTTAGAGCCGCGCGTAACATGGCGCGAAGGTTCTTCCACGCCGCAAGCTTCAGCCCGCGGAAGACGTTCAAACGGCAAAACATTTGAGGCCGAGTCCTTCAGGTCGAAGGCTCCCGAAACATCTATGAACCGGGCGGCAGTCTCCATCCCCGAAAAGCTTTTCTTCAAGATCGGCGAGGTGTGCGACATCACTGGCGTGCAGGCGCACGTGCTGCGCTACTGGGAGTCGGAGTTCCCGATGCTCGCGCCGCAGAAGAACCGCGCGGGGCAGCGCACCTACCGTCGGCGCGACGTCGAGATGGTCTTGCGCATCAAGGAGCTGCTCTACGAAGACCAGTACACCATCGCCGGCGCCAAGAAGAAGCTCTCGAACGACCTGCGCGGCGCGAGCAAGCTCAAGGTCGTGACGCCGGAGATGAGCGCGCAAGCCGCCGCGCAAAGCCCGCAACTCGTCCCGTCACCGACGACGGCGACACAGCCCGTCGCGCCCGCCGAAGAGTCGCACGCGGCCGAGCCTGCGGAAGCGAGCCAGCGCGTCTCTCATGACGCGGCGGACGAGAGCGCCGCGCGCGCGCCGCTTTCCGACGACCGCCGCGCCGCGCTCCGCCGCCTCAAAGAGCAGATGCGCGAGCTACTCGTCCTACTCGAAGCCAGCGAGTCGCGGCTCGACGCGCGCCGCAAGTAGAACCTCTCTTAACTTCCTCCGCTTCCCACGTCCGCGCATTTGACCCGCGCGCCTTTTCCGGCGATACTTGCCGACGACACCAACGGGATGTGGCGCAGCCTGGTAGCGCGCACGCTTGGGGTGCGTGAGGTCGCTGGTTCGAATCCAGTCATCCCGATAAAAGAAGGGGCTTCCGACATCGAGTCGGAAGCCCTTTTTATTTCTTCGGGGGCGTGCGCGGGCGGCGTTGAAGCTAGAAGCGTTTCGCGTCGGAGGGGACGCGCGCGGGCTTGCCGCCGGTGGAGGGTTTGTCCCCGCCCGACTTGGTCGATGTGAATTTCTCCGTGAAGCCGCCGGCGAGGGTGATGACGCAGAGCGTCTCCTCGGAGGTGTGTTCGTCGCAGGCGATGCCGACGACCTTGAAGCCGGGGTCGAGCAGGCGCTTGCGGTGGCCGCGATTGCTCACGCCGTCGTCGATGAGCAGGCCCAAGACGCGCTCGCGCGCCGAGAGTCTGCCGTAGGAGAGGTTTTCGCCGATGGGGGCCGTCCACGTCCCGAAGCGTTCGGCGCGCTGTTCGCAGTAGCTGCCGTCGGAGCCTTGGTGGCCGGTGCGTCCAGACTTCTTCTGATCCTTTGTCAACTCGCCCGCGCCGCAGCACATGCCGGTCGAGGGCGCGAGTGCGGCGACGGGCCTCGAAGCGCGCATCGCCGTAATCGCCTCCTCGACCGCGCGCCAGCCCTCGACGGTGATGACAGGCGGCTTGCCACCCGACTGCTTGAAGTGGTTGCCGGAATAGAGCGGCTTCAGATTTTCGAGGAAGGCGGCGTACTCGGCGGGCTTCGTCCGCGCGAGGTTGATTTCGTGAAGCAACTCCTGCTCGATGGCCGAGCACGAGTGCGCGTCCGCGCCCACTTCACTCACTTCATTCACTTCACTAACCTTACTAACTTTACTTTTTTTGAGTTTCTGAGCGAAGGCGCTTTCGGCGTCGGGCGCGTGGGTGAGGAGCGAGCAGACGGCGGCGAGCGCGAGCGCGTAGAGGGCGAGCTTCGGCGCGGGGAACTTCATCGGGGGCGATCCTTTCGATTTATCTTCGCGGCTTAAAAAAGGGACGCGCGGCTCGTCGGGTGTGTAGCTGCGGCCTTGTCGGCGGACGAATTTTTATAACGCGGGCGCGGCCCAAGTCAACAGATTTCGCGCTTCGACGCTACTGAGTAGTCGTCCTGACCGGCGTCTGGTTAATCACCTTGAGGAGGTTTTCGGCCGTCGCGGGGTTGAGGTTCTTGAGAGCCTCGTGCTGCGCGAGGGCGGCGTCGCGGTCGCCGGTCTTGAGGTGCTGGATGGCGAGCGAGTAGCGCGCGTCGGCGTCGTCGGGCTTAAGCGCGACGGCGCGCTCGTAGGCGGCGATGGCCTCGCGCGGCTGTTTCAGTTTGTCGTAGGCGTTGCCGAGGTTGAAGTAGGCGTCGGCGTCCGAGTCGTTGATGCGGAGCGCCTGTTTGTAAGTCTCGACCTCCTCCTTGTACATGCCGAGACGGTCGTAGGCGTTGCCGAGGTTG
>DASUNL010000077.1:0-4120 GCA_036277175.1 Pyrinomonadaceae bacterium
TGCGCGCGGCCATCGAGCGTTCGGGCGCGCGGCCCGTGCTGCTGCTCGTCCAGCGCGGGACGACCAACGCCTTCATCACCGTCACGCCCCGGCCGTAAAGTTCTGTTTCGACTCGCCCCCTCAATCGAATGATAAAAGCAAAACTCAGATTCACGGGGCCGGCGCTCGCCGGCCTCCTTCTTCTCAACTCCTGCGCCGCCCTCAACTCTTACGCCGTCGCGGCCGCGCAGCGCGAGCCGGTCTTCCGCGCGCGCGCGCCGCTCGCGGCCGGGAGCGAGCCGACCGCACTCGTCTCGGCCGACTTCAACGGCGACCGCAAGCCCGACTTGGCCGTCGCCAACACGGGCTCCGATAACGTCTCGGTCTTCATCGCGCGCGGCGGCGGCGACTTCGCCCCGGCCGCGAACTTCCCGTCGGGGCGGCGGCCGCGCGCACTCGTCGCCTCGGACTTCGACGGCGACGGCCACCCAGACCTCGCCGTCGCGAATCAACTCGGCGACAACGTCTCGGTCTTCGCGGGCGACGGGCGCGGCGGGTTTACCGCGCGCGGCGTCGTCGCGGTCGGCTCAGCGCCGGTCGCACTCGCCTCCGCGGATTTTGACGGCGACCGTCGCGCAGACCTCGTCGTCGTCAACTCCGCGTCGAACAACATCTCGGTGCTCAAGGGCGGCGGGCGCGCGGACTTCGTCGTCACCGCGACGCACGCGGTCGGCGGCGAGCCGTTCGCCGTCATCGCCGAAGACTTGGACGCGGACGGTCACCTCGACCTCGTCACGGCCAACTCCGCGACGGGCGACCTCTCGGTGCTCGCGGGCGACGGGCGCGGTCGCTTCACGCCGCGCATGCGTTACGCGGCCGGCAGGCGTCCCGTCGCGCTCACCGCCTCAGACTTCGACGGCGACCGGCGGCGCGACCTCGTCTCCGCGAACCTGACCGGAGACAGCGTGTCTCTCATCATCGCCGCGCGCGACGGCGGACGCCTCTCGGCCGCCGAGACTTTCCAGACGCCGCTCGCGCCCTTCCACGCCGCGTCGGCCGACTTCAACGGCGACGGCCGCGCCGACCTCGCCTTGGTCGATAACCTCACGCCGGCCGTCTCCGTCATGCTCTCGAACGAGCGCGGCGAGCTTGCGCCCGCGCCGCTCGTCCGCCTGACGGGCGGCGAAATCGGCGCGCCCTTCCTTCTCGCGTCCGACTTCGACGGCGACGGCAAACAGGACTTAGCCGTCGCGCACACGTCGCTCCTCATCATGCGCGGCGACGGCCGTGGTGGCTTCGCCGCGCCCGAAGTTTACGCGCTCGGCGGCGTCTCCTTCCTCATCGCTTCTGATTTCAACGGCGACCGACGCGCAGACCTCGCCGCGCTCGTCGGCAAGAGCGCGCACGTCCTGCTCGCGACCGATGGCGGGAAGTTCGCGCCGCCGGTCGAGACGGCCTTGGGGCAGGGCACGCCCTCGGCAATCGCCTCGGCCGACTTCGACGGCGACGGCCGCGCAGACCTCGCCGCCGTCAACCCGGCGCAGGCGACCATCTCGGTCTTGCGCGGCGACGGGCAAGGGCGTTTCGCCGGTGCGTCGGAGTTGGCGGCCACCGTCTCGGCGCGCTTCATCATCGCGTCGGACTTCAACAAGGACGGACGCGCAGACCTCGCGACGGCCGACGACCGGGGCGGCACGGTCTCCGTCTTCGACGGCGACGGGCGCGGGCGCTTCGCCACGGCGCGGACGTTTAAGGCGGGCGGGCGTCCCTTCTGGCTCGTCGCCTCGGACTTCGACGGCGACGGTCACACAGACCTCCTGAGCGTCAACCACCACACGGCCGACGTTTCGTTTCTGCGTAATGATGGGCGCGGCGCGTTCGCCGCCCCCGTGCGATATGCGGCGGGGCCGCTCCCGACGTGGCTCGCCGCCTCGGACTTCGACGGCGACCGGCGCGCGGACATCGTGACGACTAACTACAGCGCGGGGACACTCTCCGTGTTCAGGGGCGACGGGCGCGGACGCCTGTCGGGTGCGACCGAGCACGCCGCCGGCCGACGGCCCGACGGCGTCGCGGCCGGCGACCTCGATGGCGACGGCCGCGCGGACTTGGCCGTCGTCTCCGCCGAGACGGGCGACATCCTCCTGTTCTTGGGCGACGGGCGGGGCGGCCTGCGCGAGTTGCCGAAGCTCTCGGCCGGGGGTCGCTTGCGCAGCATCGTCGTCGCGGACTTCGACGGCGACGGGCGCGCAGACCTCGCCGCGTCCGACTCGCAGTCAGACCGCGTCCTCGTCATGCTCGGCGGCGCGCGATAAAAGTCGCGTCCCGTGTCGAGAGGGCTCGCGCGCGACTCGCAAATTTTTACACCTCCGGCGTCCCGTAAATCTTGCGGGAGTCGGCGGTTTGTACTACTATCAAGCTCCGTTTTTCGGAACGCGGTTAACGCCTACGCAAATCCTTTAGTCGTGTCGTTCATATTTCATAATTCCGACGCGGACTTCGCACGCCCGGCCGACGACGAGGATTAGCGCCCTACTTGTTCTCTTAATGACATAACTAGACAGCCGACGCCCCCGCATCACCGGTGACGCCGCCCCTGTGCATACAGGCATAATCCTTCGCTAGGCATTCCCCAAAAAGAGTCGCCGAGCGATCCACCCAGTCAAGAGGAGAACTTCGATGAGTCACGCTTTGAACTTCGCACGTGCCCTCGCCTCGTCGGCACGGCAGACTCTTTCACGCCACGAAAGGATAAGGCACACGAGAATGAGAATCGTAGCCAGAGAACTGAGGGCGGCGCGAGACGCCGCGCGCATCGCGCTCTGCCTGATGCTCGTCATGTCGGGCTTCGTCATCGCGCCGACGAGCGCCGTGCGGGCGACGACCGCGACGAAGGCGGCCGAGAAGAGTGCGCCGACAACTACGGCCGCGACCGCCCAGCGCGGGTCGCGGATGATTACACCCGAGCCGGCCCCTCAGCCCACGTCAGGGCAGGTCGGACGGACTTACGAGCCGAAGCGCATCCCGGTCAAGAGCTTCCCGGCGATTCACTTGGGCGAGGCCGCGCGTCAGGAGGCGCTCGGGCCGGCGCACATCGAGGCGTCCGAGCTTAAGGCCATCGACCCGCCGAAAGGTAGGCCCGAGTGGTTCGAGAATCGCGGTAACCAAGGCCGCGGCGGCGGCGACGGCGGTGGCGGCGGCGACGAGATAACCATCGGCATGGCCGACGAAGCCGCGCCGCAGCCGCAGCTCCCCACGCCCTCGGCGCAAGGCTCTTCGCCGGGGCCGCACAAGACCTTCAAGGGCGAGTTCCTGACCGGCTCGACCATCCCGCCCGACACGATGGGCGCGGTCGGCACCAACCACGTCATGTCGGTCAGCAACAACCAGATTCGCATCCACACGCGCGACGGCGTCCAACTCGTCCGCATGACCTTGAACGCCTTCTGGGCCGGCGTCACGCTCGAAGGCGGCATCACGACGCCCTCGACCTTCGACCCGAAGGTCTTCTACGACCGCGCCGTGGACAAGTATTTCTTCTTCACCTCGGCCAACTCGACGTCGCCCGCCTCGTCGGTGCTCTTAGCCATCACGCAGGGCAACAACCCGACCGGCACGTGGGATCGCTACGTCTTCGACGCCGACCCGACCGCGACGAGCGGGCCGGGCGGCTCCGGCAAGTGGGCCGACTACCCGACCATCGGGTTCAACAAGAACTGGATCGTCGCCAACTACAACGTCTTCAACTATGCGTGCAACGGCGCGGGCGTCTGCGCGACGACCGGCTACGCCGGCCCGTACATCTACGTGATGAACAAGGGCGACGCCTACGACGGCGGCACGCTCACCGACGTCGATCTCTTCACCGACACGGTCGCCAACTGCGTCTCGCCGTTCAATGGCATCCTCGGCTGCGGGTTCACGATGGCCCCGAGCGTCGCCGAGGACAACACGTCCGAGACGCTCTACTTCGTCGAGGACTGGGACTCGGTCTTCGGCCAGTTGCGCGTCAGCAAGCTGACGGGGACGGCCGCCGCGCCCGTGCTCACGGTCGGCACGCAGTTCCCGCAGTCGACCGAGAACTGGCGCTTTAACGCCGCGCGCATCGGGACGGGCGGCGTCGCCGGGGCGAGCGGCGGCT
>DASUNL010000078.1:0-2050 GCA_036277175.1 Pyrinomonadaceae bacterium
GCCCGCGCGCGCGAGCTTTCGTGGCGGCGAGCCGATTTATCCGGCGAGCGTCGTCAAGCTGTTTTACCTCGCGGCCGCGCACCGTTGGCTCGAAGACGGGAAGCTCAGGGAGTCGGAAGAACTGACGCGCGCTCTGCGCGACATGATAGTCACGTCGTCGAACGACGCGACGCACTACGTCGTCGACGCGCTCTCGGGCGTCTCGAACGGCGCGGAGTTGTCGGACGCCGAGATGCGCGAGTGGGCCGAGCGGCGCAACTCGGTCAACCGCTACTTCGCGTCGCTCGGCTACGAGGTCGGCCCCGGCAAAATCAACGTCAACCAGAAGCCTTGGTGCGAAGGGCCATACGGGCGCGAGCGCGTCTTCCTCGGCCCGAACTACGAGAACCGAAACAAGCTGACGACCGACGCGACGGCGCGCCTCGTCTATGAAATCGTCGCGGGCCGTGCCGTCAACCCGACGCGAAGCGCGCGGATGCTCGAACTGATGAAGCGCGACTTCGCGGGGAAGTCGGAAGACCCGGACGATCAGGCGCACGGCTTCACGTCGCTCGCGCTCGTAGAGGGCGCGCGTTATTGGTCGAAGGCCGGCTGGACTTCGACGACGCGACACGACGCGGCCTACTTGGAACTGCCGAACGGCCGTCGCCTCGTCCTCGTCACCTTCACGACCGACAACTCGAAGGAGCGCGAAATCATCCCGACCGTCGCGCGCGCGGTCATCAGGGAAGTGACGAGTGAGAAGTGACGTTAGGGCTTTTGAGCGAGGACGGCAATCTTAGTCCAGCCGATGGGTTCGAGGGGTGCGAAGTGGTGGCGTTCGATGACGCGGAAGTGGCGCTCGGTGTGGGCGGCGACTTCGGAGGGCGGGTGCGCCTTGAAGCGAAACATCAGTTCGAGTAATCTTGTCGCCACGGACGGGACGACAGGGAGGTGGAAGAAGTAGCCGCCGGGCCGCAGGACGCGCGCGAGTTCTTTCAACCCCTCACGCAAGGGCAGGTATTCGAGCACCCCGCTGGTGGCGACGAGTTGAAACGCCTCGTCGGGGAACGGAAGCCGGAGCGCGTCGGCCCGCGCGAAACTGACGCGGTGACGCGCGCCGCCGCCGCCCGTCTCGAAGACCGCGCGCCGCGCCGTCCTAAGCGACGAGTGAGAGAGGTCGACGGCGTTGATGCTCGCCGGTTTCTGTAGGACGCGCGTGAGCGCGAGCGTCAAAAGCCCCGTCCCGCAACCGGCGTCGAGCACGGGCGCGCCCGCCGGCAGCTCCGGCAGCTTGGCTTTCAGGTAACGTTCCAGCGAGCGCCCGTAGCCGTTGACGCGGAACATCAGGTCGTAGAGGTGCGTGAAGCGGTCGTAGATCGAGACCGCTTCTTCGTCGGCGCGCGCGCGCGGCAGGGTCGCCTCTGTACTGTCCATAAGCTCTTAGATTAAATGAACGACTCCCCCAGCATAACAAAAACAGACGCCGTGCAGAAATCCGTCCGCCACGGGTGGGGCGTAACTCCCCCGACTCCCCGCACAACCCAGGATACTTCTACACAGGAGCGCCGCCACGTGTTTGAGACCGACCGCGACGTGCTCGACTGGTACGAGCGACAGCCGCGCGCCATCAATCGGGACTTCCTCTCCGACATCCCTTGGAAGGAAGTTCAAGACCACCCGCTCGGGCCTGAGTTCTTCCGCGTGCTCTTTTACATGCGCGACATCGAGAGCTTCACGGAGCTTTACTACCGAGAGCTTCTGCGCACGCCGACGGGCAAAGACCCCGTCATACGCAAGTTCATGGATCGCTGGAACGAGGAGGAGGCCGAGCACGGCAACCTCATCAACCGCTTCCTGAACGAGGCGGGCCACGACACGTCGAAAGACTGGCGCACGGAGGCGAAGTCGAAAATCCCTCTGCGCTACAGCGTCGAGTACTTCGTCGGCCCCTACATCACGAACCTCTTCGGCCGCTACTTCACGGGCGCGCACATGGTCTGGGGCACGATTAACGAGTTCACGACCTTGCAGGCCTACCGGCGTCTGTGGCAGATAGCGCACCACCCCG
>DASUNL010000079.1:0-5149 GCA_036277175.1 Pyrinomonadaceae bacterium
TACCCCGACCTCTACGACGCGCGCGACGTGCGCCGCGTGCGCACCATACGCGACTTCGACGACCTCTACACCGCGCGCCACGGCGGGTTTCGCGACGCGGCCGACTACTACGAGCGTTGCAGCGCGCTACGCTTCATCCACCGCATACGTGTCCCGACTCTCATCGTCCACGCGCAGGACGACCCGTTCATCCCCTTCGACTCGTTCCGCCACCCGGACATCGAAGCGAACCCTAACGTCCTACTCCTCGCGCCCGAGCACGGCGGCCACGTCGCCTTCCTCGCCGACGCGCGCGGCGAGGAGCGTTACTGGGCCGAGGGCCGCGTCGTCGAGTTTTTCGGCCTGCTCGCGGGCGACGCTTGAAGGGCGTGCGGACTTTAGTCCTGAGGCGCGCGGGCGCGCGGCGGCCCTTGCGCGCGGGACGCCAGTCGAAATAAGCTCTTGGCCCTAAGCTCTACTCAAGTAAAGGCGTGAAGGTTGAGGGTCGGGCGGGGACTCCCCCGCCCCGGCCGCGCGCGCGTATGGTGATAGCACTCAAGCTGTTGGCCGTCGTGGTCATCGTCTTCGTCAACGGGTTCTTCGTCGCGGCCGAGTTCGCCTTCGTCGGGGTGCGCCGCTCACGCATCGAGTCGCTCGCCGAGACCGGCCACGCGCGCGCCCGCCGCCTCATCGCCATCCTCGACAACATGAACGCCTACCTGTCGGCGGCGCAGCTCGGCATCACGCTCGCCTCGCTCGCCCTCGCCATCTTGGGCGAGCCGACCATCGCCGCGCTCATCGAGGGGCCGATTGAGCGCGCGCTCCACGGCCTTGTCTCCGACGTGTGGGTCGAGACCATCAAGCACGGCGTCGCCTTCGCCATCGCCTACAGCATCCTCACGTCGCTCCACATCACCATCGGCGAGCAAGCGCCGAAGCTCATCGGCCTTGAGCGCGCCGAGAGCGTGGCGATGTGGTCGGCGCTGCCGATGGAAATCTTCTACCGGGTCTTCAAGCTCCCCATCCACGCGCTCGACTGGGCCAGCGCGCGCCTCGTCCGCCTCTTCGGGCTGCGCGCTTCGAGCGCGCACGCCTCGATCTACACCGAGGAGGAGATTCGGCAGATTATCGAGATGTCGCACAAGGGCGGCCACATCGAGGCGCAGGAGCGACGGCTCATCGGCCGCGTCTTCGACTTCGCCGACGCAGAGGTGCGCGAGGCGATGGTGCCGCGCACGCAGGTCACGGCGCTCCCCGCGACGTCCACGCTCGACGACGCCGAGGAGGCTTTCTGCGAGGGCGGCTTCTCGCGCCTGCCCGTCTATCAGGACAGGCTCGACAACATCGTCGGCGTGCTGTTTATGAAGGACTTGATGCCGTGTCTGAGCGCGACGAAGAAGGCCGAGTTCGACATGGCGAAGATGCTCCACCCGCCGCTCTTCGTCCCGGCGACGGCGAAGCTCGGCTCGGTGCTCGCGCAGATGCAGGCGGCGCAGACGCACTTGGCCTGCGTCGTCGACGAGCACGGCGGACTCGAAGGCATCGTCACGCTGGAAGACTTGCTCGAAGAGATTGTCGGCGAGATTAACGACGAGTACGACGAGGAAACGCGCTCGCAAATAGTCGAGGAGCCGAACGGCACTTTCCTCTTGGACGGCATGCTGGCCGTCCGCGACGCCAACCGCCGCTTTGACCTCAAGCTCCCCGAAGAGGCGGGCTACACGACGGTCGCGGGCTTCCTTTTGGCGAAGGCGGGACGTCTGCTCCGCGCGGGCGAGACGGTCGAGCACGACGGCGCGCGCTTCACCGTCGAACAGGTCGACCGCCGACGCCTCCGCCGCATACGTTTTACGCCCGCCGCCCCGGCCGAAGACAAAGAAGCCGTCTCCGAAACGCACGCCTGAGAGGCGCGCCCCCGCCATGAACGACAACTCGGCCCAAGTCGAACTCTTCTTCGTCCTCGCGGCGATGGCCGTCCTTCTGCTCTTCGCCGTCGCGGCCGTCGTCATCTTCTTCCGCATCTGGAACAAGGAACGGCGGAAGTAAGCGCGCGTCAGCGACGCGAGTCATGTGCCCCGCTTCGACTCGCAGTATCTTTCCAGAATCGTGAAGTAGTGTTGCAACTCGCGGCAGACCTTCTCGTTCGTCACGAAGATGCCGGCCGACTCCTGCGACTCCCACCCGGAAGCGAACGTCATAAAGCCGCGCTTTCTGTCAATCATCAAGCACTCAATCGAAGGCGGCCCTTCCGTGCGATGCTCCTCGTAATTGCGCCCGCGCAGCTGCGAGTAATTTTTGTCTAGCTCGTCGAGGCGTCGCGCCCAGTCTCCGTTCGCCTTGTCCACCACCACGAAGCGGTGGTAATAGACGTCCCTATTCCGCTTCAGGAAGGGGCACAAGAACTCGTCCCACTTCGCGGCCGTATCCTCGGAAGGCGGTAGCGACGCAATCGTCCAGACCTCGTGCGACTCGCCGTCTTCGAGCGACTTCAGCGCCTCGCGGTAGGCGCTGTAGAGTTCGTCGTGGCCGCGAATGACCTTGAGTCGCTGCTCAGGCGGCGGGTAGAGCCGCCCGCAGACGAAGACGAGAATCGCCGTCAGACAGCTGACGCCGACCGAGGAGAGCATCGAGGCGAGCAGGCCGCCCTCGAAATGGCGCGCGGCGATGAAGGCGAGCAGCAGGAAGACGACGCCTGCCAGCATGACGGCGATAAGCCCCGAATGCCGACTCCCGTTAACATCGCTCATGTTAACCTCCTGTGCGGGTTGAGTGGGGCGCGAGGGATTCGCGCGAGGAATAATCTTTCCGCCTCTGACTCCGGCCCCAAGACTGTAAGTAGACTTTAGACTTTTACTTTTTCAGCTTCTTGAGGATTCGAGCGGCGTGGTTGCGTGCGATGAGTGGGAGGCGCTCGTCGGTTTGCAGCTCGCCGAGGACGGGGACGAGCTGTGCGGGGTCGGAGAGCATGTTGTATTTAATCATCCGGTCGAGCGTGTCGAGCAGCTTCGGGGCTTCGAGCGGCTGGCTCTCGCGCGCCACGGCGAGGTCGAAGACGAAGATGGCTTGGTCGGCGGCGCGGCGATACTCCGAGGCGAGCAGACGCGCCTGCTCGTTTGAGGTGTAGTTGAACTCCGTCGCGCGCTCGCGCCCGCCCGCGCGCAGCTTCAGCCGCGTCGTGCCGAGGTGCGGGAACTGCTTCTCGGTCTGGTAGCTCTCCTCCGAATCCAGAAAACGCAGCGACTCCCAGAGCGCACTCACGCGCGCCCACGCGGCCGCCGAAAGCGTCAAAGGCTCGACCACCGGCTCGACGTATGAACGGCGCTCGAACGTGACCCGCCCGCGCCCCTTCGCGTCGTGCTCGACGCGAATCCGGTTGACGACGAACTCCGGATTCTCGAACTCGTAGACGTACTGCGCGACGGCCGCCGCCTCCGCTGGCTTCGCCACTTTCGCCGCCCCGTCACCGGGCAGCGCGTCTCTCGACTTCGCGTCGCCCGCGCCCTTCGGCGGCGTCGTCGCGTCGGCGGGCGCGGCCCCTTTCGCGTCCGTCTTCTCTTCCCCGCGCGCGTTGCGCTTGGCGGGCGCGCTCTCGGCGGGCTGCGCCGACACGGCGTCGGAGGCGGCGTCGGTGTTCGGCGCGGGCGCGGGGGTCGTCGCCGTCGCGACTTTCCTCTTCGACGTGCGTCGCGCCGACTTGCTCTGCGTCGCGGCAGCGCAAACAGCCGCGCCCGTTAGCGTGAGCGCGGCTGCCAGAGCCAAACCGAAAAATCTTCTCCTCGTCTGCTTCACTCGAACCTGACCGAGACGAGCTTCGAGACGCCCGCCTCTTCCATCGTCACGCCGTAGAGCGCACGCGCCACCTCCATCGTCCGCTTGTTGTGCGTGATGACGATGAACTGCGTGTTCTCCGACATCTCCGTAATCTTCGCCGTGAAGCGCCCGATGTTCGCTTCGTCGAGCGGCGCGTCGACCTCGTCCAACAGACAGAAGGGCGACGGGTGATAGCGGAAGATTGCGAGGACGAGCGAGAGCGCCGCCATCGCCTTCTCGCCGCCCGAGAGCAGCAGCACGTTTTGCAGACGCTTGCCCGGCGGCTGCGCGACGATGTCAATGCCCGACTCTAGCACGTCGTCGGCGTCGATCAAACTCATCTCGCCGCGCCCGCCGCCGAACAGCTCTTGGAAGAACTGCCCGAAGTTGCGGTTAATCTCCTCGAAGGCGTGGCGGAAGCGTTCGCGCGAGCGGCGCTTGATTTCGCGCAGAGCCTCCTCGGTCGAGCTGATGCCGTCGACGATGTCCTGCCGCTGCGCGGTGAGGAACTGTAGACGCTCCTCGTTCTCGGCCAACTCTTCGAGCGCCATCATGTTGACCGCGCCGAACGACTCGACGCGCGCTCGCATCTCCTCGACGCGCGCCCGTGAGGCTTCCAAGTCGAACCCCTCTTCGGGCTGAAGCTCGCGCGCCAACTCTTCGAGCGGCTGGCCGAGTTCCGACATGCACGACTCGCGCAGGTAACTGAGGCGCGCGCCCGTCTCGGCGCGCTGAACTTCCAAAGACGACCGCGCGTCGCGCGCGTCCGAAGCCTGCTGGTGCAGTTCCGTCAACTCAAGTGCGAGCGAGTCGGCGCGCTCGCGCGCATCTGTGAGACGCGCCGTCGCGGCCTCGACGGCCGCACCTAGCCCCGCGCTCTCGCCCTCGAAGTCTGCCGCGCTCTCGTCCAACTCTTCGAGCGAGCGGCGCAAGTGCGCGAGGCGCGCGCTCATCTCCTCCGCGTCAGACGTGTGGCGCGCGAGACGCTCGCGAAGCTCCGACGCCTCCGACTCCATGCGGCGCATCTCGGCCGTCGTCGCGCGTCGACGCTCCGCCGCCGCCGCCGCCGCCGCGCGTTGCGCGCTCAGACGCTCGCTCTCCTCCTCGGCCGCTCGACGCGCCCCGGCGAGCACGTCGGCCGCGCGCGCGATTGACTCGGTCGCGGCGAGTCGCGCCGTCTCGGCGGCGTCGGCCTCTGCCGAGTGCGTGTCGCGGCGCACTTCGAGGGCGCGCTGTTCTTCGCCGAGTCGCGCGGCGTCGTCGGCGACGACGCGCATGTGTCGCTCGGTGCGCTCAATCTCCTGCGCGAGCTGCGCGGCGTTTAGTTCGCGCGCGACCTGCTCGCGTTCCTCGCGCCCGA
>DASUNL010000080.1:0-4803 GCA_036277175.1 Pyrinomonadaceae bacterium
TTCTCGTAGAACTCGCCTAGCGCGTCCGTCCAGGCGAGCTTGCCCTCTTCGATTTCGTCAAGCTCCTCCTCCATGCGGGCCGTGTAGGACTCGTTGAAGAGGTCGTCGAAGCCGCCCTCTACGAGGAGGTCGTTGACGGTCGTCCCGAGCGCGGTCGGGTGAAAACGGCCCTCGACTTTTTCGACGTACTCGCGGTCGAGAATCGTCGACATGATGGCGGCGTAGGTCGAGGGCCGGCCGATGCCCTTCTCTTCGAGCGCCTTGACGAGCGTCGCCTCGGTGTAGCGCGGCGGCGGCTCGGTAAAGTGCTGCTCGGGCGTGACGGAGTTCAGACGCAACTCCTCGCCGCGCTCGACGCGCGGGAGCGTGCGCGCCGCCTCCTCGTCGTCCTCGGCCTTCTCGTCGCGCCCCTCTTCGTAGACGCGCAGGAAGCCGTCGAACTTCAAGACCGACCCCGTCGCGCGGAACAGCAGACGCCCGGCCTCGATGTCAATCGTCGTCTGGTCAAAGAGCGCGGGCATCATCTGCGACGCGACGAAGCGTTGCCAGATGAGCCGGTAGAGCTTCAGTTCGTCGGCGTTCAAAAACTTCGCGACCGACTCGGGCGTGCGCGCGACGTCCGTCGGGCGGATGGCCTCGTGCGCGTCCTGCGCGTCCTTCTTCGAGCGGTAGAAGACGGCCTTCTCCGGCATGTAATTGTTGCCGTACTGGCGGCCGATGAAGTCGCGGACTTCGCCGAGCGCCGTGTCGGCCACGCGCGTCGAGTCAGTCCTCATGTAAGTGATGAGACCGACCGAGCCTTCCGCGCCAAGCTCGACGCCTTCATAAAGACGCTGCGCGACCATCATCGTCTTCTTCACGGAGAAGCCTGCTTTGCGCGCCGCCTCCTGCTGAAGCTTCGACGTGATGAAGGGCGGGACGGGGTTTCGCTTGCGCTCCTTCGTCGTCACCTCGGCGACGCGGAACTGCTCGCGCTCGGCCTCGGCGACGAGCGCGCGCGCCTGCTCCTCGTTCCCTATGAGCAGCTCGTTCTTCTTCACGTCCTGATCGAAGCCCGAGGTCTTGACGGTCTGCTCGCCGACGCGGAAGAGCCGCGCGTCAAACGCGGGCGGCGACGCGGCCGAGAGGTTCGCGGCGATTGTCCAATATTCGGTCTTGACGAACTTCTCTATCTCTCGCTCGCGCTCGACGACCATGCGCAGCGCGACCGACTGCACGCGCCCCGCAGAGAGCTTGCCGCCGACCGTCTTGCAGAGAAGCGGCGAGACCTTGTAGCCGACGAGCCGGTCGAGGACGCGGCGGGCCTGTTGCGCGTCGACGAGGTTGCGGTCAATCGGCTTCGGGTGCTCGAACGCCTCCTCGACCGCGCGCTTCGTAATCTCGTTGAACATCACGCGGTAGGAAGGCTTGGCGGGCCGCTTCGGCACGACCTCCTCGGCCAAGTGCTGACAGATGGCCTCGCCCTCGCGGTCGGGGTCGGCCGCGAGATAGATGGCCTCGGCCTCCTTCGCGGCCTTCTTTAGCTCGGCGATGGTCTTCTTGTTGTTGCGCTTCTTGGTCTCCGGAATGACCTCGTAGGTCGGCTCGAAGTTGTTCTCGACATCGACGCCCAAGCCCTTCGTCGGCAGGTCTTTGATGTGGCCGTAGGAGGCCAGCACCTTGAAGTCGGAGCCTAAATATTTATTAATCGTCTTGGCCTTGGCGGGCGACTCGACGATGACTAGATTCTTTGCCATTACTCTGTTTCCGATACCTTCTTTGTTAATCTCTATACCTTGCGGACGCGCACGGCGCGCGTCCATTTACTAAACTCTATTTTCCCTCAGGATGCAAACGCGAGCCTTTCGGCTCGCCGCATCCGTGCCCGTAAACCCTTGCGGACACAGGCAATTATACCACACCGGCGGGACTCGCGGCCCGCCGCAAACGCCACTCCCGAAAGGGCGTCCCCACCTCAAATCCGCGTTTTAGATGCCGCAAACTCGCGTTCGGTTACGCCCCGTACAGACCGCCCCGCGCGACGCCCTTCACACCCTTCGGACGAAGCACTTGCCGGGGAGCTGACGGACGAGTTCGCGCATTTCGAGCGCGAGCAAGGCGGCGGTCAGTTCCGGCAAGCCGAGTTTGCTCGCCGTGCAGAGTGCGTCGATGTGCGCAGGCTCGTCGGCCGTGAGAAGTCGGAAGACGACGCGCTCGGCGTCCGACAGTTCCGGCAGTCGCACGGCCGCGTCCGACGCTTCTTTCTCGCCCTTCGACTCCGGCGGCAGAAGCGACGCGGCTATCTCCTGCGGGAACTCGGCGACGATGTCCTGCCACGTCTGCACGAGCTTCGCGCCCGCCGACTTGATGAGGTAGTTCGTCCCGAAGGAGTTTTTCGACGTGACGTTTCCGGGCACGGCGTAGACCTCCCGGTTCTGTTCGATTGCGAGCCGCGCCGTAATCAGCGAGCCGCTCTTCTCCGAGGCCTCGACGATACAGACTCCGAGTGAGAGTCCGCTGATGACGCGGTTGCGGTAAGGGAAGTTTTCGGAGACGGGCGGCGTCGAAAGTGGGAACTGCGTGACGTGCGCGCCGCCGCGTTCGAGAATCTCGGCGGCGAGCCTCTTATGTTCGCGCGGGTAAGTCTCGTCGAGTCCCGTCCCCAGAACGGCGACCGTGCGCCCGCCGGCTTCGAGCGCGCCGCGATGCGCGGCGGCGTCGATGCCGCGCGCAAGACCCGAGATAATCGTCACGCCGCGCGAGGCGAGTTCGCGCGCGAGCATCGAGGCCACGTTCTGCCCGTAGGTCGAAGCGCGCCGCGAGCCGACGACGCCGACGCACGGCGCGTCCAAAGACTCCCGCCAGCACCCGCGCACGTAGAGCGTAATCGGCGGGTCTGCAATCTCGCGGAGCAAGGCCGGATAAGTCCCGTCGTCTAAGACGAGCACGTCGGCGTCCGTCATCGAGCGCACGCGCTCAAGCTCGCGCGCCGCCGACTCGTGTTTATCTTTGAGCACGATTGACTCGACCGTCTCGGGCCGCAGACGCATGCGCTCAAGCTCCGCGCGCAAGGCGGCGTAGACGCCCTCGGCCGAACCGAAACGTTCCAGAAGCCTCGCCGCCACGCGCGGGCCGACGCCCGGCGTCATGTTGAGCGCAATCCATTCCTTCATAAGAGAGTCGCGTCGGGTGGGCGCGAGACGAAAGCCGAAAAGGGCGGGCGCGAAACTTTACGGGGCGCGCGATAGAGCGAGCGCGACGAGCGGCGACACGGAACGCGCAAAGAGTGTAGGAGCGCGCGCGACGAGCGAAGGAAGGGTGTGTTTGTCGAGCGACGAGCTGCTTGCTCGTCACTAGTCACTCGTCACTCGTCACTGTCTTTCTGGCGGAGGCGTGTGGGAATCGAACCCACCCAAGCCTGCTCTCACAGGCTCACAGACGGTTTTGAAGACCGCGCCCGTCACCAGACGAGATGCGCCTCCCCTCGGCCGCAAAGCGAACAAGAACCTACGCGCCGCGCACGCCGCCTGTCAAGAGTCGCACGCCGCGCCGCGCGCCTGCTTGACTGGCCCGCCGCCCGCGAATATCATGCCTTTTCGGACGAACGTTCGAACGGCCCGGAGCATCAAAACTATATCGGGGCGGAGACGGCCGACACCCTGTAAGTTGTTAGGAAACAATCGGATAGAGACTCTCATTATGGTCAATTTCGAGACATCGCCGGAGCAGTATCAGCACTGGAAACTGAGTTTGGACGGCCCTGTGGCGACCCTTTCGATGGACGTGCAGGAGGACGAGACGCTGGCCGAAGGCTACAAGCTCAAGCTCAATTCTTACGACTTGGGCGTCGACATCGAGCTGGCCGACGCCGTCCAGCGTTTGCGCTTCGAGCACCCGGAAGTCAGGACGGTCGTCATCAAGAGCCTCAAGCCCCGCATCTTCTGCGCGGGCGCGAACATCTACATGCTCGGCACTTCGTCGCACGCCTTCAAGGTCAACTTCTGCAAGTTCACCAACGAGACGCGCTGCGCCATCGAGGACGCTTCGGCCAACTCGGCGCAGCGTTACGTCGCGGCCCTCAACGGCACGGCGTCGGGCGGCGGTTACGAGCTGGCAATCGCGTGCGACGAAATCTTCCTCGTCGATGACGGCAACTCGGCCGTCTCTCTGCCGGAAGTCCCCCTGCTCGGCGTGCTGCCCGGCACGGGCGGGCTGACGCGACTCGTCGATAAGCGCAAAGTCCGACGCGACCGCGCGGACGTTTTCTCGACGCTCGCCGAAGGCTTGAAGGCGAAGCGCGCGAAGGAGTGGGGGCTGGTTGACGACTACTTCCCGACGAGCAAGTTCGACGAGTCGGTCGAAGCGCGCGTCTCGCAGATGGCCGAGCGTTCGGACGTGCGAAAGGACGGGCCGGGCATCAAGTTGAACCCCTTGCGCGTCGAGGCGAGCGAGGACGGGCGCGAGTACGAATACGTCTCGGTGCGCCTCAACCGCGCGGGTCGCTACGCCGACCTGACCGTGCGCGGGCCGCGCGGGCCGCAACCATCGACGCCCGAAGAGATTCACGAACTCGGCGACTCGTACTGGCCGCTTCAGGCTTACCGCGAGTTGGACGACGCGCTGCTTCATCTGCGCGTCAACGAGTTGGAAATCGGTCTCGTCTGCGTGCGCACGGAGGGCGACATCGAGCAAGTCCTCGCCGTTGACGCGACGCTCGTCGAGCACCGCGAGGACTGGCTCGTGCGCGAGATAATTCTCCACATGGCGCGCGTGCTGCGCCGGCTCGACCTGACGGCCAAAAGTTTCTTCGCGCTCGTCGAGCCG
>DASUNL010000081.1:0-4363 GCA_036277175.1 Pyrinomonadaceae bacterium
ACCCTCGGCTGGATTTGCAAGCTCGGCAAGGGCGACTTCACCGGGCGCGAGGCGCTGGCGAAGCAGAAGGAAGAGGGCGTCCGGCGCAAGCTCGTCGGCTTCGAAGTCACCGAGCGCGGCATCGCCCGCGACGGTCAGGACGTGCACATCGACGGCGCCAAGGTCGGCGTCGTCACCTCCGGCAGCCCCGCGCCCTATCTCAAAAAGAACATCGGCCTCGCCTACGTCCCCGCCGAACACGCGAACGTGGGCCGACAGCTTCGAATCGACGTGCGCGGGCGACTCGTCGGCGCCGAAGTGGTGGCGACCCCATTCTATAAGCGCGAGAAGAAGTAGGCGGCAGGCAGTCAAAGCATTTTGATTTTCGATTCGTCATGGTGTGACGGCGGGCGAGTCATTTCAAACTCGAATTCGGAATGAACGCTTTCTGTCTTTAACTGCATACTGCCCGCTGCCTACTGCATACTTTTTTTCAAGGAGACGAAATGGCAAACGTTCCTGAGAATTTACAGTACAGCAAGGATCACGAGTGGCTGCGGGTCGAGGGCGACACGGGCACCGTGGGGATTACGGACCACGCGCAGAACTCTCTGGGCGACGTGGTCTACGTCGAGCTGCCGAAGGTGGGCGAGACGTTCGCGGCGCACGGCACGTTCGGCTCGGTCGAGTCGGTGAAGGCCGTCTCGGAGCTGTACCTGCCGGTGGGCGGCGAGGTCACGGAGGTCAACGAGTCTTTGCAGGACGAGCCGGAGAAGGTCAACACAGACCCCTACGGCGAGGGTTGGATGGTGCGCGTCCGTCTGGCCGACAAGGGCGAGGTGGACGGCCTGCTCACAGCCGCCGAGTACGAGGACTATCTGAAGTCCGAGGAGTAGGTAAACCGCCGTGCGCTACATCCCAAACTCGCCCGAAGAGCGGCAGGAGATGCTGCAAACGGTCGGCCTCGGCTCGGCGGAAGAACTCTTCGACTCGATCCCCGCGGACGTTATCCTGCGCGCCCCGCTGAACGTCCCCGAGGCGCTCTCCGAGGTCGAGCTGCTCGCGCGCTTCGAAGAGATGGCCGCGCGCAACACGGCGGCCCGCCGCCCGAGCTTCCTCGGCGCGGGCGCCTACTCGCACTACGCGCCGACGGTCATCGACAGCCTGCTCCAGCGCTCGGAGTTCTTCACCGCCTACACGCCCTACCAGCCGGAAATCTCGCAGGGCACGCTGCAAGCCATCTTCGAGTTCCAGACGCTGGTCTGCCAGTTGACGGGGATGGACGTGGCCAACGCGTCGATGTACGACGGCTCGACCGCGATGGCCGAGGCCGTGCTCATGGCCGAGCGCGTCACGCGCCGCTCGCGCGTGCTCGTCTCGGCGGCCGTGCATCCCGAATACCTCCACGTCGCCGAAACCTACGTCGCGCACGCGGGGATAGAACTCGTGCGCGCCGACGTGGACGAGGCGACGGGCCGCACGCGAATCGACGAAGGCGCGCTCGACGAGACGGTCGCGGCCGTCGTCGTCCAGTCGCCGAACTTCTTCGGCTGCGTCGAAGATTTGAAGGCCGAGGCCGAGCGCGCGCACGCGGCGGGCGCTTTGCTCGTCGTCGTCGTCACCGAGAGCGCGTCGCTCGGACTCCTTCGCTCGCCCGGCGAGTGCGGCGCGGACGTGGTCGTCGCCGAGGGACAGTCGTTCGGCGTGCCGCTCTCCTACGGCGGCCCGTACGTCGGGCTGTTCGCCACGCGCGAGAAGTTCGCGCGCCAACTCCCCGGAAGACTCGTCGGCGTCGCCTACGACAAGGAGGGCCGTCGCGGCTTCGTCTTGACGCTCGCCACGCGCGAGCAGCACATCCGGCGCGAGAAGGCCACGTCGAACATCTGCACGAACGAGGGCCTCATCGCTCTGGCCGCGACGATTTACATGACCACGATGGGGCGCAAAGGCTTGCAGGAGGTCGCCGCGCAGTGCGCGCAGAAGGCGGCCTACGCGCGCAAGCAAATCGCCGCGCTCGAAGGCTTCGAGCTTCCCTACTCCGCGCCGGTCTTCAATGAGTTCGTCGTGCGCGCGCCCGCCCCGGCCGAAGACCTGCTCCGGCGTCTCGCCTCCGAGCGCCAACTGACGGGCGGCCTCGCGCTCTCCCGCTTCTACGCCGAACGCCCCCGCGACCTGCTCGTCTGCGTCACCGAGACCAACACGCGCGCGGAAATCGACGCGCTCGTCGCCGGCCTCAAACAAGTCACCGCGTCATGAATCAACCGAAGGCTTCACCACACATCACGCAGAACGAGGCGCTCGTCTTCGAGCGTTCGCAACCGGGCCGTCGCGGCTACATGCTGCCCGCGCTCGACGTCGAAGAGACGCCGATTGACGAACTCCTGCCCGCCGAGTTTCGCCGCGCCGACGACCTCGAAGGCGTCCCCGAACTCTCCGAGCCGGACGTCGTGCGCCACTTCACGCGCATCTCGACGTGGAACTACAACATCGACCTCGGCCTCTACCCGCTCGGCTCCTGCACGATGAAGTACAACTCGCGACTCAACGAACGGGTCGCGCGCATCGCGGGCTTTGCCAACCTCCACCCGCTCGCCTCGGAAGAGGACGCGCAGGGCGCGCTCGAAGTGATGTACGAGTTGCAGGAGCACCTCGCGGAGATAACGGGGCTGCCGGGCGTCTCTCTGCAACCGGCCGCGGGCGCGCACGGCGAGATGACGGGCGTGATGATGATTCGCGCCTTCCTCGACAAGCGCGACGGCGAACGCAGCGCGGGCCGCCGCGTGATGCTCATCCCCGACTCGGCGCACGGCACGAACCCCGCGTCGGCTCACCTCTCCGGATTCACCGTTAAGACGATTCGCTCGACGAGTGAAGGCTTGACCGACCTCGAACACCTGCGCGAGTTGTGCGCGTCGGGCGACGTGGCGGGCCTGATGCTGACGAACCCGAACACGTGCGGCATCTTCGAGCGCAACATTCAGGAGATTTGCCGCATCGTCCACGACGCGGGCGGGCTGGTCTACATGGACGGCGCGAACATGAATGCGCTCGTCGGCGTCGCGCGCCCCGGCGACATGGGCGTCGACGTCATCCACTTAAATCTTCATAAGACCTTCTCGACCCCGCACGGCGGCGGCGGCCCCGGCTCCGGCCCTTGCTGCTGCACGTCGGAGCTTGAGCCCTTCCTCCCCGTCCCGCGCGTCGTCGCGCGCGGCGGCGAAGGCGGCGAGAGGAGCTTCGCCCTCGACTCCGAACGCCCCGATTCAATCGGCCGCGTCAAAGCCTTCTACGGAAACTTCGGCATGCACCTGCGCGCGCTCGCCTACATCCTGACGCACGGGCGCGCGGGGTTGCGCGAGGCGACCGAGGCCGCCGTTCTCAACGCGCGCTTCATCGCCGTCGGACTCGCCGACACCTTCGACCAGCCGTTCACGTCGCCCCCGATGCATGAGGTTCTCTTCACTGACCGGCGGCAGTCGCGCAAAGGCGCGCACACGCTCGACATCGCCAAGCGACTCATCGACTACGGCTTCCACCCGATGACGATTTACTTCCCGCTCATCGTTCAGGGCGCGATGCTGATTGAGCCGACCGAGTCGGTCGGCCGCGCAGAGCTTCAGCAGTTCGTCGACGCGATGAAGGAGATTGCGCGCGAGGCCGTCGAAAATCCCGACCTCGTGCTCGGCGCGCCGCACACCACGCGCATCGGCCGTCTCGACGAGGCCGCCGCCGCGCGCAAGCCCGTCCTGCGTTGGCGGCCCGAAGAGAAGGCCGCGACGGCCTAAAGACACGCGCCTCTCTCTACTCGGAACACGCCGCCTCCCCGTTTCGTTCTCCCCTTGGGAATCCCCGTTGGGAATCGAAGTGACGAAGGAGGACTGTCGATGTGGACGACACTTCCGCTCATGTTCGCGCTCGCGTTTTTGCCGCCCCACGGCGCGAGCGCGGCCGCTCAAGACGACCCTAACGCGCGGCCCTATCACCGGGGCATCGTCGCGCAACTCTCGCGGCGCACGGTCAAAGGCCGCGTGCTCACCTCGCCCGCCACACCGGCCGCGCGCATCGAGTTCGACAAGAAATTCAAGTACGTCGGCTCGCAGGACTTCATCCTCTACGGCGTCGCGCGCGCCGAGCAGCACTTCTTCGTCGAAGCCGACGAGAGCGGGCGCGTCCGTCGTCTCTACTGGGTGCAGTTCGAGGGCTACCTGCCCGACAACACGCACACCTACGACTACGAGTCCGCGAAGACCGTGCGCCTCGGCCCGTTCGACTTCTTCGCCGACTTGCTCGCCCTCAACATCAAGAACAACCCGAGCCGACCCGACTCGGACGGCGCGCGCGCGCAGAGCTTCCTCGAAAGCAAAGGCTTTCGCATGGCGGGCGA